>DAOVGU010000170.1 GCA_030672255.1 bacterium | reverse complement strand
GGCAGATTATGATATTATTGGTGTTGATGAAATAAAAGCTACAGCATCACAAAATATGGCTTTTGTTGTTTCTACTGGTCGAAGTATTATATTCCAGGCGGTATAGATGGTTTCACAAACAATCTATGTTAGTAAAGATGCTAATGTAAATAGTGATGATCCTGATGTAAATGAAGGGACTGGCACAGAAATAGAAATTTTTAAAAATAAAAATAGTGGTTATCGGGATAATATCCGATGTCTTTTGGAATTTAATATTTCTACCATAGAGCCTCAGATTGCCAGACCACATCGGGTTGATAATGTTGTGCCCATAAATAAAGTAGAAGGGAAAAGGATTGATCAGGCATTTTTGGGAACCTGCACCAATGGAAGAACAGAGGATTTGAGGATTGCCGCATCTATTCTAAAAAGGAGAAAGGTTCACCAGAATAGCCGTCTGATTATTGTTCCTGGCTCAAGGAGAATTTTTCAGGATGTGTTAAAGGAAGGTCTCATCGAGATATTCATCGAGGCAGAGGCAGCGGTGCTACCCCCTGGCTGCGGCCCCTGTGTAGGCACACACCAGGGTGTACCTGCAAATAAGGAGGTTGTTATCTCTACCGCCAACCGTAACTTCAAAGGGAGAATGGGAAATCCCAATGCTTTTATCTATCTGGCATCTCCCGCAACCGTTGCTGCCTCAGCAATTAAAGGAGAGATTACTGACCCCAGGAAATTTCTATGAAAATTCAAGAATTTAAAGAAAGAATCTTTCAGATTGCCTTTACCTTAGAACAGGCCTATAAATAACAATCCAATAAGCCTTAATCTCGACAGTTGATTTGACAGATTTTTAGGGATGGGATATACTTTCCTTTCAGTGGGAAAAAGTGGAAGAAAGTGGTAAAAAATGTTTTACGGGGAATATCGGTATAAGGTAGATAAGAAAGGAAGACTGGTCATTCCGGCAAAATTCCGCCGCGCACTAATCAAATATAAAAAGCATCTTATCATTACCCGGGGTCTGGAGAGATGTCTATTTCTCTTTGCCAGAGAACAATGGAGGAGACAGGAAGAGAGATTAAGAAATATGCCATTTACCAGAGGTAATCCCCGTGCCTTTTCTCGACTCTTCTTCTCCGGGGCTGCTCTCTGTATTCCTGATAGGCAGGGAAGGATTACCATTCCATCATATCTGCTTGAGTTTGCTCAGATTAAAGAGAAAATTGTTCTTATTGGAGTTTCAGATCGGATTGAGATCTGGTCAGAGAAAAATTGGGATGGCTATCTTCAGAGTTCCCTTGCCTCTTTTGAGGAGATTGCCGAAAAATTGGTCACCCAGGGAGAGGAGAAATAACCGCGCATATTCCGGTACTGGCCGATGAGGTAATTGAATACCTTGATCCAAAAGATAGGGGAAAGTATTTAGACTGCACCATTGGAGCCGGTGGCCATAGTAAAGCAGTTCTGAAGAGGATTGTTCCCGAGGGAAAGCTCCTCGGGATTGATCGGGATGGGGAGATGCTAAATTTAGCTAAGGAGAGGTTGAAAAATTATAGAAAAAACTTAGAGTTGAGAAAGGCAAACTTTGCCAATCTGGAAAGGATTATCCCCAGAAAAGAAAGGTTTGATGGTGTCCTTTATGATCTGGGATTATCAATTTTGCAGATTCAGAAAAAAGAAAGGGGGTTTTCTTTCTCGGTCGATGGCCCTTTGGATATGCGGATGGATCGGCAGCAAAGTCTTACCGCGGAGCGGATAGTAAATAAAGCGTCTAAAGAAGAAATAAGCCAGATCTTGAAAGATTATGGAGAGGAACATTACGCTGAAAGAATTGCCACCGCCATCATCAAGGAAAGGAAGCTCTCTCCTATTTGTACTACTTTTCAGTTGAAAAGGGTAATTGCTCATGCCGTCCCCAGAAGAAGAAAGAGGATCCATCCGGCGACAAAAACCTTCCAGGCCTTAAGGATTGCGGTAAATGGAGAATTGGAGGCTTTGGGGAGGAGTTTGCCGGAAGCAATTAATCTTCTGAAAAAAGGGGGAAGGATTGCGGTAATCTCCTTTCATTCCTTAGAGGATCGCATCACCAAACGGACATTTCGAAAGTTTGAAGAAGATCTTAAAATAAAGGTTATTACCCGCTCACCCATAGTTCCTGGACAGATGGAACGCTGTATTAATCCTCACTCTCGGAGCGCCAAACTACGGGTAGCAGAGAAATTATGAAGAAGAAACGCCGGAATAATTCTTATTTTATCCCGATAATTATCATTGTCTTCATTCTCCTTTTATGCTATGTATGGCAGCATAATACCATTGTCCATTTGGGCTATGCGAGTGAGAAGAAAAGGAAGGAAAAAGAAGCGCTTCTTACCCTTTACCGGGAACTAAACCTTAAACTCATCGGTCTGGAATCCCCCTATAAAATCAAGCAGAATCTCCGCCGGCACCGTATTCATCTTATAGTCCCCGGGGAAAGGGATGTTGTTATTATAAAGGAGGCTCGGAAAGTTTCTTCGGCGGCACGGACGCTGTGCGAGGAGTAACGAGCACAAGATAGCGTTGGGGTGCCAGTGCGATGAATAAAGAGCACTGTTTGGCACGCCCGCCGAGATGTGAGGCGGGCCGGCTTGCCGAAGGCAAGGAGATTGTGAGCACCCTGCCTGAGGAAGCGATAGCTGAGGAGACCGCAGAGATGCTCGCTATGGACTCCTCCTCTGCTCGGGCATTCATCCGTCCGTCTAATGCCCTCTACGAAAACCACCTCACCCTTGGGGGGAAACGAACTTATATGTAAAGATGGTAAGTACTCAGTCAACCACGTCATTGCGAACGAAGTGAAGCAATCCGACGGAGTCGTTGCGAGGAGTATTAACGACGAAGCAATCTCAAGAAGCGAGGGATTGCCACACTCACTTTGTTCGCTCGCAATGACTTCGTCGGATTGCCATGTCCGCCTGAGGCGGACTCGCAATGACAGGATGGAACGTACTTTACTGAATATTTACTAAAGATGAAAGAGTGGCGATTTATTGATTCGGGAAGTTCTAACGGTTTCTGGAATATGGCGGTTGATGAAGCGATATTTATGGTTGCCAGAGAAAAGAATCTCTTACCAACCCTGAGGTTTTACCAGTGGGAACCTGCCGCTATCTCGATTGGTTACGCTCAGAATATAAATGAGGAGTTAAATTTAAAAAAATGTGAAAGATTAAAGATAGATATTGTCCGGCGTTGGACGGGAGGAGGAGCGATATTCCATAATGATGAGTTGACCTATTCTTTTACCTCCAGGATAGATGCCGATGAAGATTTTGATGATATCCTTGCCTCCTATAGGAAAGTCTGCCAGGGAATTATCCAAGGATTATCTTCCTTAGGGATTCAGGCAAAATTCAGAGGTGAAAGAAGTAGGGGCTTGATTTATCAAGCCCGCGGGTCGGATGAATCCGACCCCTACAAAATCCACACCGAAGATGTGCTAAGTTTAAAAGAAAAAGTTCCCTGCTTTATGGCAAGTTCGAAGCATGACCTTATTGTAGATGGGAAAAAGGTTGTTGGTAATGCTCAACGCCGAGCAAAAGAGGCCTTTCTCCAGCAGGGCTCTTTGCCCCTTGCTTATGATTTTGATCTGATAAATAAGCTTTTCCCTCAAAGCGATGGTTTCTCAAAAAGGACAGCTTCAATTTCAGAGATTTTAGGCAAAAAAATTTCTTTAAAAGAAGTAAGAGAAAAGATGCTTATAGGTTTTGCCGACAACTTTTCTGTGGATTTTAAAGAGGATTCTCTATCATCAGAGGAATTAAATCTGGCAAAAAGGTTATATAAAGAAAAATATTCTTCACCGGAGTGGACATTCAACAGATTGTAACCACAAATGTCATTGCGAACCCTTTGCTTGTCATTCCGAGCCAAAGGCGAGGAATCTCTCTCTTCAATGGAGCGAGGGATTGCCACGTCGCTAACGCTCCTCGCAACGACTACGTCGGATTGCCACGAGCCGATTTCATCGACTCTCGCAATGACGGGTTAGAACAAAATGAAAAAGAAGATTCTTTTAGGGGTCTGTGGAGGAATTGCTGCTTACAAGGCAGCAGATATCATTGAAGGATTAAAAAAGGAAAATGAGATTAAGGTAGTGATGACCAACAACAGCGCCCACTTTATTACCTCTCTCACCCTGCAGACGCTTTCTGGAAATCCAGTTTACCTGGATATGTTTACCCCTGATAGGCTCAATCAGGGGTTTACTCTGCCAAAGGAATGGGAGGTGGTTCACATCTCTCTGGCTAAATGGGCCGAGCTTCTTCTTGTTGTTCCGGCAACAGCAAATATTATTGGCAAAGTGGCCTCAGGTATTGCCGATGACCTTCTTTCCACGGTGATAATGGCGAGCACCTTCCCGGTACTCTTTGCGCCAGCAATGAATAAGAATATGTGGAAGAACTCTATCTTGCAGGAGAACATCAAAAGATTAAGAAAGACTGGTTATTATTTTATTGAACCGGTGAAGGGAGTCTTGGCAGATGGAGAAACTGGTATCGGTCACCTTGCCCCGGTGGAAGCAATTATTAAAGAGGTAAGGAAAAGATTGAATGAGGCGTAATCAATTATTAAGTTCTATCAATCGGGTGGTTGTAAAGTTAGGTACCCCGGTTTTAACCACCGAGGACAATCGACTCGATACCTCCAGAATGGAGGAGTTAGTCGAGCAATTTGTCTGGTTGCGCAAGAGAGGAATTCAACTTGCCATTGTTACCTCAGGGGCAATTGTTGCCGGGATGAAGAGTTTAGGTTTGAGGATAAGACCAAAGAATCTTGCCAAATTGCAGGCGGCCGCCTCTATCGGACAGAGCCAGCTTATGCGTATCTATGAAAGACTATTTAAAGAAAGAGGACTTATTGTGGGTCAGATTCTTCTCACCAGGGATGTTCTCAGTGAGAGGGAACGCTATCTTAATGCGCGTAATACATTTTCTTCTCTTTTCTCCTCTGAGGTTATTCCCATTATTAA
>DAOVGU010000078.1 GCA_030672255.1 bacterium | reverse complement strand
ATCTGTCAAACTCATTTTTTTACCAAATTGCCTTAATAACCCCAGCAATCTCCCCTCTAGAGTCCAACTCCCGAAAGCAAATCCGACATAATTGGAATTTGCGATAGAACCCTCTTGCTCTTCCACATCTCTGACAGCGATTATACCTTCGGCTGCTATACTTCACTTCTCGTTTATTCTTCTCAATTAATGATTTCTTTGCCAAATTTATTTCTCCTTAAACGGAACTCCGAATAGTTTCAGAAGTTCACGAGCTTTCCCATTCTCTCCAGCTGTAGTGATAATGGTAATATTCATTCCGTAGATTTGCTTCACCTTGTTGTAATCAATTTCGGGAAAGATCAATTGCTCAGCTATTCCCAGAGTATAATTCCCTTTTCCGTCAAAAGAATTGGTAGACAGACCTCTGAAGTCTCGCACCCGAGGAAGAGCAACATTAACCAAACGATCCAAAAATTCATACATTCGCCTCCTGCGCAAGGTTACCATACAGCCAATAGTATCGCCTTTCCTTAGATCAAACCCGGCAATTGCTCTTTTGGAGAAAGTAAGAACAGGTTTCTGACCCGTAATCTGGGATAATTCCTTCTCCACCTCCTGGATCATTTCTGGACTGGATTTTTTCTTATTGAGACCAACATTAATCGTAATCTTTTCTATCTTAGGAAGAGCAAGAGAATTTTTCACACCCCACTTCTCCTTCAACTGGGGAACTATCTTTTTTTGATAATATTCAAGCAATCGCGCCATATCTACTTAACAATCTCCCCGCATTTCTTGCAAAATCTTACTTTCGTTTCATCCTCTAAATAGCGCCTGCCCAATTTTGTAGCTTTCTGGCATTTCAGACAGAAGTAGGCAAGGTTAGCGATAGCAACCGGCATCTCCTTCTGCAAAATGCCTCCCTGCCGATCAACCCTCTTGGGTCGGGTATGCTTCTTTACAAAATTTATCCCTTCCACAAGAGCGGTTGCTTCTTCAGGAAAGATGGCCAAAATTCTTCCTTTCTTTTCCTTATCTTTGCCCTTTCTCACAAGAACAAAATCGTCTTTTTTTAGATGAAATTTCACAGCACCTCCGGGGCGAGAGAGATAATTTTGGTAAATGTCTTTTCCCTCAATTCCTTAGCTACAGGTCCGAAGACCCTGGTTCCGCGCGGATTCTTCACTGCATCAATAATCACTGCGCTATTGTGATCAAATCGGATAAGTGAGCCATCTACTCTCCGAATGGCTCTTTTCGTCCTCACTATTACTGCCCTAACCTTCTCCTTCTTCTTCACTGCTGCATCAGGAATAGCTTCCTTTACCGAGGCAATAATAATATCTCCGATGCTCGCATACCGTTTTCGAGTTCCACCTAAAATTCCAAAGCACCTAATCTTTCTCGCACCCGTATTATCTGCCACCTCTAAGACAGTATTAAGTTGAATCATTTGATTTATATTTTCTCAATTACTTTCTCTTTGGCTTTTTTGTATTCCTCCTCAGTCAGAATTTTTTGGTCAAATAATCTTTTTAATTCTTCCAATTTTTCTTCGATCGTTTTCTTTCCAGTTATCTGAGCAATAATATCTTTGCCTCTTAGTGTCTTTGGTTCACCAACAGGTTTAACGGCGATATAATATACTAAGACAAAGATACCAAAGAAGAAGCTTCCCAAGATAGCCAAGGCAACACTTCTATTTTTCTGACTCGCCAAAATTGCTGAACCCACAATACACCCCAGCCACAATAGACCGCCAAAATATCCTATACCAATCATCATCCCCCCTTCATTATCTCCACCAGCCGCCAGTGCTTCTCTTTACTCAAAGGACGAGTCTCTGCTATTTTTACCCTATCGCCAACCTTGCTTTTATTTTTCTCATCATGAACCTTAACCTTGGTGTATTTTTTCAATACCTTTTTATAAAGAGGATGCATTGTTATCCTTTCTATCAGGACAATTCTGGTCTTATCCATCTTATCACTTATTACCTTACCTATTTCTTGTTTCCTTTTTCCCCTCTTTTTCATTTCCTTCTTTTTGATTTTTGCCCCTGATTAAATCAGGGGTTGATTTTTGATTTTCTGATAGGATTGTTTCCACTCGGGCAATATCACGTCTAAGTAGCCCCAGAGAAGTAAAATTTTTTAATTGCCCTAATTTCTGCTTTGCCCTCAGATTAAAGAGCTCTTTGCGCAGGTTAAAGGATTTTTCCTTTAATTCTTCTCTCGGGGCTTTTCGTAACTCTTCCAACTGACTCTTCTTCATCACCTTTTAACAAACTTTGTTTTAAAGGGCAGTTTATGTCCGGCTAAACGAAAGGCCTCCTTTGCCGTTCCTTCAGAAATTCCAGCTAACTCAAAAAGAATTCTTCCTGGTTTCACTACGGCAACCCAATGGGATACATCCCCTTTTCCCTTTCCCATCCTGGTCTCAGCTGGCTTTGCCGTGACCGACTTGTCGGGAAAAATTCTCAACCATAATTTTCCACTTTCCTTAAGATAATGCATTATTGCTACCCTTGCTGCCTCTATCTGGCGATCGGTAAACCAATATGGTCCCAGAGCAATCAGACCATATTCTCCAAAGGAAAGAGTATTTCCTCCCGAAGCCTTACCTTTTCTTCGACCGCGTTGGGACTTGCGAAATTTCACCCTTTTGGGCATCAGAACCATTTTCCACCGGCCCGCCTCACCGACTCGGCGGGCGTGCTAAACGATACTCCTTATTCGTCGCATCAGCACCCTTCTTAAAAATTTCTCCCTTATAGACCCAGACCTTAATTCCTACGGTACCATATTTTGTGTGAGCTGTCGCCACACCATAATCGATCGCTGCCCTTAAGGTATGGAGAGGGATTCTACCTTCCTTGAACTGCTCTGATCTCGATATTTCTGCGCCAGCTAATCGACCTGATGCTCTGATCTTTATCCCTTTTGCTCCTGACCCCATTGCTACCGCTATTGTCCGCTTAATCACATAGCGATAGGAGGATTTTTTGGCAATCTGATAGACAACAGCATCGGCAATAAACTGAGCATTAAGATTTGGATTTTCCACCTCCTTAACATCAACCGTTACCTGCTTTTTAAGAAGATTATGCAATTCATTACTCAATCGATCAATTTCTGCACCCCTTCTTCCAATTACAATTCCCGGCCTTGCTGTATAGAGAATAATTCTGACTCTATCGGCTAATTTCTCAATATCAATCCGGGTAATTCCTCCACGGACAAATCTCTTAGCAATAAAGTCTCTGATTAAAAGATCTTCTTTGATTAAATCGCCGTAGTTCCTTTTAGCAAACCAGTTTGATTTCCAGTTCTCTATTATTCCTAACCTTAAACCGAGAGGATTAACTTTCTGACCCATTCTCTCTATTCCTCAAGACCACAGTAATATGAGTTGTTCTTTTTTTAATCATCGTTGACTTTCCCATGGCTGCCGCCCGTAACCTCTTGGCTACCGGTCCCCCATCAACAACCACTCTTTCTAAATAGAAATCAAGAGGCTCCTTTGTTTCTTTTGCCTTAGCATTGGCCAGAGCGGATTTAATCAGTTTTATGAGGATTGAGGCAGGTCTTCTCTTAAGATTGGCAAGAATCCCTAAAGCAATTTTTGCCTCTTTACCGATAATTAAAGAGGTAATGTCTCTCACCTTCTGCGGACCAATTTTGCCATAGCGCAGCGTTGCTCTTGTTTCCATATCTTCATTCCACCAAAATTATGAAACAGATATACGTACAGATCCAGATAACTTTTTAGACCATTTAAAAACTCATTCTTCACTAAAATCAATAGTTAAGAACACCAGCAACTTTCAGTTTCAAGCCACTTTATAAAAAGAGTAACTAAATTATAGCATATTACTGTAGCTTAGGAAAGATTTGATGAGGGTTGGTACCATCGGAGTTGATGAGCCAGATAGAAGTTTCATCACGAATAAATATCATTTCATTATTAGACAACCAGTAAGGAAAACGGTCATGGTTTTTCTCTTTTGTTACCTGAATATCAGGACCATCAATGTTTTTTACGAATATATGCCAATAATTATTCTTTTTTGCTTCATAACAAATTTTTGTACTATCTGGAGACCATGGTCTTTCCCAAAGGCAAAGAGTAACATCCGGATGATCGACTATTTTTTTAAGTCTCCTTTGGTTAACATCAAAAAGCCAAAGGCCGTAAGAGGTAAATACAATTTCCCCATTATCAAATGAGCGGCTTAGGTCATCCCCCATAGCATCGGTTATTTTCTTCTTTACTGAATTATTGACTCCTATTTCCCAAATACCATCCTTAAGAGCCACATATATTGACTTTCCATCTGGGGAAAAATCCCAGTGCCCATAAGAAATGTAAGAAACAGAAGATTCTCCTAAACTTATCTCCCTATCAATATCTCCATTTACACTAATTAATCCTATAAAAACCTTTCTTTCCTTGGACACTCGGCTATAACCTATTATATTTCCCTTTGGGCTCCACCTTATCCTAAGTGGTGACCCGGCAACCGTTTTAATTATATTTTTATCATTTTTCTCAATTTTCTCTATAATTATTTGCGATGTCATTGTTTGTTGATTAAAAATTATATTTACATAAGCAAATTCTTTACCGTTTGGAGAGAAGTGGATAGATGAACCGAT
>DAOVGU010000063.1 GCA_030672255.1 bacterium | reverse complement strand
ATTTAGAAGGTTTTTACTATAGACCCAGAATTGATAAGCAAATCCTGGAGGAATATAAGGAGGGAATTATTGTTCTTTCCGGCTGTCTAAAGGGTGAAATTCCCTCCCTTATCCTTAAGGATGACCCGAAGAAAGCAAAGGAGGTTGCTTCATTTTATCGGGAGCTCTTCGGCGGAGATTTCTATCTGGAGCTTCAGGATGAAGGCATTCCCGAACAGAAAAAAGTCAACAAAAACCTGATTGAAATCGGAAAGGATTTAAAGATTTCCCTTGTCGCCACCAATGATTGTCATTACATAAAAAAGGAGGAATCCTTCGCCCACGATGTCCTGCTCTGTATTCAGACCGGAAGTAAAATCACCGATACTAAACGAATGAAGTTTTCCACGCCAGAATTTTATTTTAACAGCGCTGAAGAGATGAAGGAAATTTTTGCCGATGTCCCGGAATCTATTTCCAACACATCGGAAATTGCCGAAAAATGTAATCTAAAGATAGATTTTGACAAACTCCATCTTCCCCATTATCAAGTGCCAAAACCTTATGATGAAGATACCTATTTGCAGGAACTTTGCCGGAGAGGATTAGAGAAAAGGTTTAAGAATGGAAAATCTCCGGAACTGTCAAATAGGCTTAAATATGAACTAAAGGTGATTAAAGATATGGACTACTCCAGTTATTTCCTGGTTATTTCTGACTTTGTCGATTTCGCCAAAAACAAGGGAATTCCGATTGGTCCTGGCCGAGGTTCTGCGCCCGGCAGCCTGGTTGCTTATCTTCTGGGAATAACTCAGATTAACCCTCTTTCCTATAATCTTCTCTTTGAGAGGTTTCTTAATCCGGAAAGAGTTACCCTCCCGGACATCGATATTGACTTCTCTGATAAAAGAAGGGATGAGGTAATTAACTATATTCGTAACAAATATGGTGAGAAGAACATTGCTCAGATTGTTACCTTTGGCACAATGGCCGCCAGGGCGGTGATTCGCGATGTGGGAAGGGGACTTGATTTACCCTATTCAGAGGTAGACCGTATTGCTAAACTCGTTCCTTATGAACTACATATCAGTTTAAATGCAGCGATCTCTAGAGAACCACAATTAAAAAATCTCCGCGACAGCGATGACAGGATTAAGCGACTTTTAGAGGTTTCTCTTCTTTTAGAAGGTTTGGCAAGGCACGCTTCAACGCATGCGGCCGGGATTGTACTCTCTGAACTACCCCTCACCGAATATACTCCTCTCTTCCGCAGCCCTAAGAACGAAATTGCTACGCAGTATGAAATGAATGCTCTGGATAAAATCGGACTTTTAAAGATAGACCTTTTGGGCTTAAAGACTCTCTCGGTCATTGAGGATGCTAAAGAGATCGTAAAAGCGCGGAGAAAAGAAGAGATTAAAGAAATTCCTCTTGATGACCAGAGGACATTTTCTCTTCTTTGTCGGGGAGAGACAAAAGGTCTTTTTCAATTGGAGAGTGCGGGTATGACCGATCTGGTGCGTAAAATTTCTCCCAAGAGGTTTGAAGACCTAATCGCTATTGTAGCCCTTTACCGACCGGGACCTTTGGGTGGTGGAATGTTGGATGACTTTGTTAAAAGAAGACATAAAATTTCTTCGGTAAAGTATGACCATCCTGATTTAGAACCAATCTTAAAAAGCACCTACGGAATCATTCTTTATCAGGAGCAGGTAATGCAGATTGTCAATGTGATTGGAGGTTTTGATTTAGCTCGTGCTGACCTCTTTCGCCGGGCAATGGGTAAAAAGATTCCGGAAATTATGGAGAGAAATCGGGAGCTCTTTCTCCAGGGAGCGGCTAAAAAGGGTGTTACAAAAAGAGTAGCCGAACGTATCTTTAATCAAATCTCCAAATTTGCCGGCTATGGCTTTAACAAGAGTCATTCTGCAGGTTATGCCATAATTTCTTGTCAAACCGCCTTTCTTAAGGAGCATTTTCCCCTGGAATTTATGGCGGCTCTCCTCACCAATGAAATGGGGAATACGGAGAAGATTGTTGAATATATTGAGGAATGTGAGCGGATGGGAATCTGGGTTTTGCCCCCGGACGTTCAGGATGGTTTCGTCGAGTTTGTCCCTTTTGGCAATGTTCTAAAGTTTGGTTTAGCCGCAATTAAAAATGTAGGGAAAACAGCAATTACCTCGATTATAAAGACCAGGGAAGATGGTCCGTTCTCCTCCCTTTTTGATTTTTGCCACCGGGTTGATTTAAGGCTGGTCAACAGAAAGGTAATCGAAAGTCTGATTAAAGCCGGGGCCTTTGACTTTATGGGGGAGCCCAGAGCTTCTCTTTTCCTTCAGATAGATGAGACATTGAAGGAAGGAGCAAAATTTCAGAGAACAAAAGCAAATGGACAACTTTCAATCTTTGATTCCACACCTTTAGAGAGAGGGAAATTGGGGGAGGTTACAGTTGAGGAATGGCCTGAGTCAAGACTTCTTTCCTATGAAAAGGCTGTACTCGGTTTTTACATCAGTGGTCATCCTCTGGCAAAGTTTGCTAAAATCTTAGAGAATTATGTCAAGAATAATTCCTCTGATTTAGAGAGCCTTACTCCGGGAACTTTTGTGAGGTTAGGAGGTATTATTGATAAGGTGAAAAGGCTGATGACAAAAAGGGGAGAGAGAATGGCAACTCTTGTTTTGGAGGATTTAAAGGGGAAGGTAGAGGTGATACTTTTTCCCGAGGTATTTGGTCAGTTTGCTGACCATATTCGGGCTAGCTCAGTCGTTTTTATAAAAGGAAAGGTTGATTTTCGCAATGAAAGACCATCTGTTGTTGCCAGCGAAGTACTTCCTATCGATGAATCTACAGAAAAACTGACAGAACGAATAGAGATTGAGTTCTATCTTGCTGGCCTGGAAAAGGACACTCTGGAATCTTTAAAGAAATTATTGACAGGGTTTAGGGGAAAAGTAGGGGTCTATTTGACGCTTCACCTTCCGAGCAAGGAAAGGATCTCTGTTCAGACAGAAATTAAAGTAAAACCAACCCCGGAGCTTCTCTCCGGGGTAAGAGATTTAGTAGGTGAGGAGAATGTTCACCTTTTTGCATGAAATAATATCTTTTTACCACATTAGTAGGAAGATCAAAATTGCGCTACTTCTTCTGAAGATGTTTGGATTTCACGCGTCATTGTTTCCCCTGCCGAAGGTAAGCAAACCGCAATTTTATTGTTTGATTGATGAGGTTAGAATTTCCGATATTCTCAGGTACACGGAGGACTTTAATATGTAAAAGAAAAAGTAATAGTAAAAAAAATTATGAGAAAGGAAAGGGGTAAAAATGACGAAGAAGATGAAATGGTTTTTGGTGATAAGTGTAGCGTTTTTATTCTCTGGCTATCTATATTCCGAAGAGAACGGATTATGGGCTATTGAGATAGAGAATCATTACAAAATAGGAAAACCACAGATGAAGGAACTAAACATAAAAAGAGAAACTATGAATGGCAAATTTGTTTACAGGGGAAATAAACCTATCCTTATCCTAAATAAACTTAAGGTAGAATTTACTCCGAAAGGGGCGTGGACAATAAGGCGTGTTTCTTATGCCGGGAATGAGATCTTGTCCCCTACAGGTGCTTTTGGGACAGTTGTGAGCGGGTGGGTAGACAAAGATGGAGTAAAACATGGTTGGACAGGAACAGGCCATGGTGGCGAGATAGTTGAGAGCCTTATCCTGATGGCAGATGCTGAAAAGTATGTCCTTATCGCTGATAAGAAGGAGATAGGTTTGAAGAATGGGTTTGAGGTCATAGCTAGGAAATTTTCCTTGGAAAAGAGATCAGAGCTTGGCCCATATATTCACGAAGCTATTCTGACATTTGAGGGCGAAACCATTCAGGAAGATTTCAAATTCAAAGTTGAAGGTGATGATTCAACGGTGAACTTTATTTACGCGTTTATGCATTGTTTTACAAACTTCACTGACAGCTGGGTCACAGGCCTCAAAGATGGTATCCGAAAAGGCAAGTTTAAAGATGATAAGTCATTTACTCTGCAGGAAGACATTCGATGGGCGGGAATCTACAGTGAAAAATTGGAGACAGGTATAGCTTATATCTATCCAGAGATATACAAAGGTAAAAATAGCTTTAAAAATTCTTTTTGGAACAGAGCGTATGACAACAAACTTTATCTAATGCCACTCATTCCTTCAGGTAAAGGAAAACACTTTGGCTTTCAGGTAACCTTGTGGTTCTGTAAAGTTGGAGAAAAGGACTGGCATGAAAAGCTTGAGAAAATTCTGGAAAAGTTTAACATAAAAGTAGAAATTCCTAAAAATCTTGGAGATGATAGGTAATTCAGCCATTACACGCATAGGGAGCTTTACCTCTTATCTTATAACCCAACAGAACTTTGTTAAATTTTCACCCCTGCTTGATTCTAGCAGGGGTAAAGGTTGATGAAGACCCAAGTATTCTCGAAAGATCTCTCTTGAAAGATTTTTGAAAAGTAGCCGTTCTACGCAATTAAATCATGCATGTATGGATTGAGAACAAATAGAGGATATAGAATAACAGGACGTATTGTCCTTCCCTTTATAAAACTTCTTGGACGAGAAAGTTGGGAGTGTATCAAAGGTATTAGTTCCTTTGACCCTAAGAAAATGGGTGTGTTGACAGAATTTTGTTAAAGTGTTATACTTATTTACAGAAAATAGGAGAAAATGGCAATGAAGACAAAACATATCAGAAAAGATGAAGGGATGGAACAGCTATTGAAAGATGCTGCAAAGAGTATATCTATAATCTCTTCCCGAGGGCAGTTGACGATTCCTCAACCCATAAGGGAGTTATGTAAAATCAGCGAGGGAACGATTGTCGCTTTTGAACCTCAAAGGGAAGGTATACTTCTCAGGCCATTAAAGGCAATTGCAGAAGACCCCTATACTCCTGAGGAGTGGAAGAAAATAGAGAAACTACGTAAAGAAAAGGGAATAAGATTCACCACCGTAGCCGAGGCAATAGAGCACATAGACAACTTATGATCACTTATAATTTTATTGCATAGGAATTTCCTTTTTAGCGAACCTGAAAGGTTCGCACTACGTAGAGCCAGATGTAGTGCGAGCCCCTGCTTGATTCTAGCAGGGGTTAGCCTCGCTGATTTAAAAATGATCAAGACGGTTGGCTGGTACAGGGGAAAGGTAAAAGTCATTGATCAGACTCAGTTGCCGGAAAAACTTATTTATCTTAATCTTTCTACCTTAAAGGAGGTAGGAGAAGCAATCAGCTCTTTGAAGGTAAGAGGTGCTCCCGCGATAGGTCTAACAGCCGCTCTGGGGGTTGCACTACAGATGAATCTATCCTCGGCTAAAAATTATAGCGAGTTCAGGAAAGAGGTAGAAGCCACAATTAAATATCTCTCCACGAGGAGACCAACCGCAGTTAATCTCTTCTGGGGGCTAAAAAGAATGGAAAAAGTTTTGGTTCGGTGCAAACCTGTGGGGGGTCGGATTCATCCGACCCGCGGGCTTGATAAATCAAGCCCCTACAAAGGAAGTTCTTATATAAATAGATTAAAAAGGATTTTGTTAAATGAGGCACTTCTGATGATTGAAGAGGATGATGAAATCTGCAGGAGAATTGGGGAAAATGGCGCCTCTCTGATTAAGGATGATTGCAAGATTCTTACCCATTGCAATGCCGGGGGGCTTGCTACAGCGGGTTTTGGCACCGCCTTAGGAGTGATCTTTACCGCAAAAGAGCAAGGAAAAAGGCTCCGTGTTTATGTTGATGAGACCAGACCCCTTTTGCAAGGGGCAAGGCTAACAACCTGGGAATTAAAGAAATATAAGATTGAAACTATCCTCATCTGCGATAATATGGCCGGTCTTATAATGAGACAAAAAAGGATAGATTTAGTAATTGTGGGAGCGGATCGCATTGCGGCCAATGGGGATACAGCCAACAAAATTGGTACCTATTCTCTTGCCGTCCTGGCAAGAGCTCATAAAATTCCCTTCTATATTGCTGCACCATCCTCAAGTTTTGACCTTAAAATTAAGAATGGAGAAAAAATTCCGATTGAGGAAAGAGCGGAGAAAGAAATTACCTGTCCTTTTGGTAAGCGAATTGCTCCTGCCGGGATTAAGGTTTATAATCCTGCCTTCGATGTCACTCCTTCTTGGCTTATCAGCGGTATCATCACCGAAAAAGGAGTTATCCATCCCCCATTTCAGAAAAATATTCAAGAGTTATTTGCTTAATTATTTTTTTGACTTCTTTGCCTATTTAATTTATAATAAAAGAGTCCCTAGTAATTCAATAGCGAAAGGGCAACACCCGTTCCCATTCCGAATACGGTCGTTAAGCCTTTCAGCGCCGATGGTACTATTGGGGCAACCCTCTGGGAGAGTAGGGCATTACTAGGGACACCCCTAAGAATTTAACCACAGATGACAGCATAGCTGTCATTGCGAGCGTCCTGAGTGAAACGAAGGAACAGCGTGGCAATCCGACATAGTCGTTGCGAGGCCGAAGGAGCCTGCCCCTGCATGTAGTAAGCAGGGGTGGCAATCTCATGAGATTGCTTCGTCGTTACACTCCTCGCAATGACACTTCGTGTCAGATGAAAAAAGTAAATATTGGTATTCTTGGCCATTCAAAGTCGGGTAAGACCTTGCTCAGTGAGGCGATTCTTTATAAATCCGGAGCCATTTCTCGGCTGGGAAACATCTTAGAGGGAAATACCGTAATGGATTCTGATAACGAAGAGACCAAAAGGGGAATGAGCATCAACTTAGGTGTGGCTTGGACAAAATGGAAAGATGTACACCTTAATCTTATTGATGCTCCTGGGTATGCAGACTTTATTGGTGAGGTGATTGAAACGCTTTCTGCTGTGGATAACATCATTATTAACATCTCAGCGATGGAGGGAATTGAGGTTGGAACGGAAAAGGCCTGGAGTTTGAGTCAAGAAAAAAAGATACCAACCGTAATCTTTGTAAATAGACTGGATGAATTTGAGGGAGATTTTTTTCAACTCCTGAACAAAATAAAGGCATTGGGCAAGATTATCCTGCCGATTAATCTACCTTTTTTTGAAAATAGAAAATTGAAAAAGGTTGTAAATCTACTTTCTGGGCAGGAGGCTACGGATTATTCAGCCCCGTATTTAATACGGGGTCGGGAGAAAATAATAGAGACGGCAGCTGAGGGAGATGATGGTCTTTTGAATAAGTATTTAGAGGAGGGAAGTTTAACGGAAGAAGAGATTAGAGAAGGCTTAAAAAAAGCAATTCTTGAGAGAAAAATTGTTCCCCTTCTCTGTGGTTCCTCTCTGCAGACCACTGGCATTGAGCCTCTGCTTGACTTTGTTGGACTTTTTCTTCCAGGTAATGAGAGTCTACCGGAAATCGCGGGCACTAATCCCAAGACTAATCAGCAGGAAAAAAGATCTCGCTCTCCCGATAGCCCATTTACAGCCTTTGTATTTAAGACGGTCTTTGATCCTTTCGCGGGAAAATTAAGTTACTTGCGAATTTTCTCCGGCCTTATTTCATCCAACTCCCCCATCTATAATGCTACGGCCGAAAAGAAGGAAAGGATCGGACAGTTTCTCCATATTTTTGGAAAGAAACAGGAGGCTATTCCTCAGGCAGGAGCAGGAGATATTGTGGCGGTAGCCAAATTTTCTTCTGTCCAGACAGGGGATACCCTGACCGATCCAAATCAGCCCCTCATTCTAACACCTCTGAAATTTCCTGAGCCGGCGATCTCTTTCTCTTTAAGACCAGCGAAGAAAGGGACGGAAGATAAGCTTGCGGATGCTTTCTCTAAATTGAGAGAAGAGGATAGGACAATTAATGTGAGTCGGGATAGTGAAACCGGGGAGACCATTATTTCTGGAGTTGGGGACCTGCATCTTGATATTGCGATTAATCGGCTAAAGGATAAATTAGGTGCAGAGGTGATTAAGGGTATTCCCAAAGTTGCTTATAAGGAGACGATTACCTCTATCGTTTCTGTTCAGGGTAAGTATAAGAGGCAGACCGGAGGTCATGGCCAGTATGGGGATGTATGGTTAAGGGTGGAACCCTTGCCCCGAGGAAAAGGTTTTGAATTTGTTGATGAGATTAAAGGAGGAGCAATTCCCAATCAGTATATTCCTGCGGTAGAAAAAGGGGTAGTTGAGGCAATGAAAAAAGGGGCGCTCGCCGATTATCCCCTTACTGACCTTAGAATAACCCTGTATGATGGCAGTTTCCATACCGTTGATTCTTCAGAGATCGCCTTTAAGATTGCCGCCTCTCTTGCCCTCAAAAAAGCAACTTTGCAGGCCAAACCAATTCTCTTAGAACCGATTATGAATGTGGAAGTTATAGTCCCTCAAGAGTTCGTGGGCGATATTATTGGAGATATCAATAGCAAACGGGGGAAGGTCCTTTCGATAGAAACAAAACAAAATCAGCAATCGGTAAAGGCTCTCCTGCCCTTTGCAGAGATAACGAATTACGCTACAGGGCTTCGTTCTCTCACTAAAGGGAAGGCGGACTGCAGAAGGGGTTTCTCTCATTATGAGGTTCTTCCGGGACACTTGACCAAAAAAATTGTTGAAGCTAAGGAGAAAAAGGATGGTTGAGGCAAAGGTTGCTGGTGTAGTGCTTAATTCTGCAACAGGAACCCCTGTTGTAATTCTGAAAGATGACAAAAACAGAGCCCTTCCCATTGTCATTGGTTTCTTTGAAGCACAATCTATTCTTCTCGTTTTAGAAAAGGTAAAGTTGCCACGTCCTCTTACCCATGATCTCACGAAGTCAATTATTGAGGAGTTAAAGAGTGAATTTGTAAGGTTAGAGATTACCACCCTAAAGGAAAATACCTTCTATGCTCAAATTTGCCTGAAATTCAATGGAGAGGTGAAGTATATTGACTGTCGCCCCTCTGATGGGATTGCTTTAGCACTCAGGTTTAAGGTTCCCATTTTTGTGTCCGAAGAATTGATGAAGGAGACAGTTGCAACTTCCCTTTCTCCTGGGAGCACAAGACCAATTGGATTGCAGGAGGTGGCAAGGTTTAGAAAAACATTGGAAGACCTTAAAGCAAAAGATTTCTGGAAGAGATTAAAAGAGGAGAAGAGCTAAATTGTCGGGACATTCTAAGTGGGCAGGAATCAAGCATAAAAAAGCGTTAGTAGATGCCAAGAGGGGCAAGGTTTTTACCAAGTTCATCCGGGAGATAATGATGGCCGCAAAGCTTGGCGGAGATGACCCTGAAAATAATCCCCGCCTTCGGTTGGCGATAGAGAGAGCAAAGAATTTCAATATGCCCGCGGAAAATATCAAGCGCGCCATTGCCAAAGGGACCGGAAAGGAAGAGAGCGTTACCTTGGAGCAGGTAGTATATGAGGGATATGGACCTGCGGGAATAGCGATAATGGTTGAAGGTTTAACCGATAACCGACAGCGCACCAGTTCACAAATCAGGCACATCTTTACTAAATATAATGGAAATTTGGGACAGAGCGGATGTGTTGGCTGGCTTTTTGAAAGAAAGGGCATTCTCAGAATAGAGAGGAAGGAGATTGAAGAGGAGCTTCTGTTCTCCCTCATTTTAGAGGCGGGAGCAGAAGATTTAAAAACGGAAAATGATGAATATGAAATTATCGCTAAATCGGAGGATTTAGAGAAAATAAAGAAAATATTAGAAGAAAAGGGGATTAAAATAAGCGAAGTTTCACTTACGATGCTACCCAAAAGTACAGTCAAGTTAGAGGGGAAGGATGCTGAGAACGTCTTAAAATTAATGGATAGCCTGGAGGAGGATGAAGATGTGCAGAACGTCTATGGCAACTTTGATATTGCTGATGAAGTAATCGAGGCGGTGACAACAAGATAAATGACCATCTTGGGTATTGACCCTGGGCTTCTGAAAACCGGCTACGGTATCATAGAAGTTAAACCCCTGATTAAACCTGTTCCTGGCCAGGTTCAGGAATCAGGGGCTTCCTTCCTCGATTGCGGTTTTATTGGTACTTCCTCAGCTACCCCCTTTCCACTCCGGTTAAAGAAGATCTACGATTCCCTTATCCGCCTTATTGAAAAGTTTCAACCAACTGTAGTCGCCATTGAAGACACCTATATTGCTAAAAATGCCCAGGTCGCCTTAAAACTTGGAAAGGCAGCTGGAGCAGCAATCGTTGCCGCTACCAACAAAAAAAGAAAAATTTTCTCTTTTACCCCTTTGCAAATCAAGCAGAATATTGTGGGAAATGGAAATGCCTCCAAGGAGCAAGTGGCATTTATGGTAAAGCAGATTTTAAGATTGGAGGAAGAGCCGCCGGCCGACGCTTCCGATGCTTTAGCCGTCGCTCTCTGTTATCTGAGCTATCACCACTACAAAAACATTATAAAAAAATAATTTGACTTTAATTTTTAATCTGTGATAGACTTTTGGTAAATACTCAGTGAACACCGTCATTGCGAGCCGAAGGCGAAGCAATCTAACGAACTCATCTGAGCTCCGTATTGACGGCGAAGAATCCTCTTTCTTCAAAGAAGTGAGGGATTGCCACGTCCGCCTGAGGCGGACTCGCAATGACCAAAATGGAACGTGTTTTGTCGAATATTTACGACTTTTGTAGATAGAAAGGAAAGGTTAAAATGAAAAACGGACAAAAAAGAGAAAATATGATATTTAAAGTTATTTTGGAGAAATCTCCAGATGGAGGCTATGCTGTTCATTGTCCTACTTTAAAAGGGTGTTGGTCCCAAGGTAATACCCAAAAAGAGGCATTGCGAAATATTAAAGACGCCATCAAAGTTTATTTAAAAACCTTAGAAGAAATTACGGTCGGTAAAAAATTGGTTGATTTGGAAATTCCTTTAACTAAATGGTCAAAATCCCCGAGATACCCCATTGGCGTGCCGTAAGAGCTTTTGAGAAGATAGGATTTAAGCTAAAACATCAAGGGAAACATATTTCAATGGTAAGAGGAGAAGAGATTATCATTATTCCTCGAGCCAACCCTATCAATGTATTCACTCTTAAAGGGATTATTAAAGATGCAGGTTTAACTGTAGAGGGATTTAAAAAATTGTTGTGAGCTAAATCGTAAATAGGTCAGGATTCCCTTTTCTCCCTTATTGAGTAAGTACTCAGGTAAATACTCAGTGAACACCGTCATTGCGAGCCGAAGGCGAAGCAATCTAACGAACTCATCTGAGCTCCGTATTGACGGCGAAGAATCCTCTTTCTTCAAAGAAGTGAGGGATTGCCACGTCGTCCACCTTAGGTGGACTCCTCGCAATGACCAAAATGGAACGTGTTTTGCCGAATATTTACCTTATATCTGAGTTATCACCGCGATGAGGCCCATTTAGAAAAAGTTAGATAAAATTTGACTTTAATTTTTAATCGTAAATACTCAGTGAACACCGTACCAAAAGGTAGTCGCAACCTTTTGGTTGCGCAGCCGCAGGATGAATCCTGCGGCTACCAGCCTACGTCTACTTGAAAATAACGGCTTTTACTGAATATTTACTTTTAATCTGTGATAGGATTTTTTAAATAAAAGGAGGGGCAAATGTTAGGAAAGGAGAGAAGTAAAGGAAAGAGGTTGTTAGTTTTAAGTGCAGGGATAGTGCTGTCTTTGTTGTTTAGGCTCAATCTTGCCTCAGGGATAGATGAGTTTGATGCCGGAGAGGAGCCATGGAACTTAACTAATACTGCAGATGTCTGCGAGATGAATCCTGCCTGGTCACCAGATAGTTCCAAAATAGCTTACTTTGCCCTGGAAGCAACCGATAATCCTGATAATCCGGTTAAATGCAACCTCTATGTTATCTCCAATGCCAACACCTCAAGCCCTTCGGAGCCGGTTTTGGTTTCTACCGGTGATACTGTGGATATCTGTGAATTTGAGGAAGGGGTAGCCTTTAACAAGGACGGAGACAAGGTTGTCTTTGTAATAATGCCTGAAGAAGATGGTGAGAATGGAGAGGGTGGGGGTTCCCAAATCTGGATTGCGAATGTAGATGGAGCTGGTTCCCCTACCATGCTCTTGGGAACTGCAGGGACGGAGTATTTAGCAATATCTGTCTCCTGGCATGACCCTAACAATAAAGAGTGGCTTACTTATGTTAAATGCTACTATATGGAAGAAGAAGAGGAGAAGTTTGATTTACTTGTCAGAGAACTCACTGGGACCTCGGTAGGCGAAACGGAGATTACGATTACTCAATTGCCTGATTTCTCCTGTGACTTTCCAAAGTGGAGCTACCAGGGCGATAAAATCGCCTTTATGAAAACCAAGGCGGTTGAGATTGGTGAGAAGGAGTATGAACGAGCAGATATCTATGTTTTGAATGATGTGCAGGATATTATTGCGGGTAATACCTCTGCCCCAACTACCTGGGACGATACCCGGCTAATCCAGATAACCAATGTTATGGGAACTGCCCCGGGATATGAAGGTGGCATTGGCGCGATAATGCCTAACTTCTCCTACGATGGCACAAAAGTCTTTTATTCAATAGACCTCAATGGGAACTTTGCACTCAGTGATTTGGAGACTGGCGGGGATTTTGCCAACGCCTTCAACCGCAACGATATTAACGATGACGATGAGTTAGTAGAATTTGATATGTATATCGCTGATGCAACAAAGAAGTACGATGAACAAACTACAGTGAAATTTGACAACCAGGCCTATAATCAGAGTTATCTAAATATGTCTCCGGATGGAATGTGGCTTTCCTATATCGATGACAGGGATGGGAATGCAGATGTCTTTGTTGTGCCGATACGCTCGGTCACCACTTGCGGAACTGCCGGAGGAACCGCAGATTCTTTAGATGGTTCGGGAATTTCGGTTTCTTCTCAGACAGTAGATGCGGATACCGATTTCTCTGTCTACAAGCCGAAACTCACTGCCGAGCAGGAATCCGGCACTCCTTTCTGCGTTCGGGAATTTGGTCCTGCGGGGACCTCCTTTGAAACCCCGGTGGAGATTACCATCCACTATACGGATGAGGAGCTAGGTAGTTATGACGAGGATAACCTCTATATTGTCAAATGGAACGATTCAATCTCTGAGTGGGAGGAAGTAATCGGAACCGCCACGATAGATAAAACTAATAATACAATTACTATCTCTGCATCCCGTTTCTCCACATATGGAGTTGAAGGTTTCGTCAGCACTGCAGTTGCAGTTTCTGGCGGAGAAGATCGTTGCTTCATCGCCACCGCCGCCTATGGCACCCCTCTGGCAGAAGAGGTAAAAAGCCTCCGTGAGTTCAGGGATAATATTTTGATAAAAACTACTGCTGGCAGAGACTTCGTTGAACTCTACTATAAAACCTCTCCTCCTGTTGCTGACTTCATCAGGAATAAACCAGCCTTGAAAGCAATTGTGAGAATAGGGTTGAAGCCTCTGGTGTGGTTGAGTAGGTTAATAAAGTAATCCCTGATTAAATCAGGGATAGCAACAAGGGGCAGTTCTTTATTAAGGAGCTGCCCTTTTTTTATCCAAAAGCGAAAGAATATGGTATAATGAAACGTTAAAATAATGATATCTTATTTAAGAGGAGAATTGGTCAGCAAGTTGCCCACCGAGATTATTATTGAGGTCAATAATGTGGGATATAGAATAGGGATCTCCCTTGCAACATTTGAGCAATTAAGCAAGATCGGGGAAGAGATAGTAGTCTTTACCTACACTTACGTTCGGGAGGATGCTCTTCGGCTTTATGGATTTGTTACTAAAGAGGAAAGGGAGACTTTTTTGATGCTGATTAATGTCGGTGGTATTGGGCCAAAGTTGGCTTTAACCATCCTCTCCGGGGTTTCTCTCAATAAACTGAAATTGGGAATTGTTAATGAGGACATCAATTTGCTTACAACAATCACCGGAATTGGCAAAAAAATCGCGCAACGGCTTATTGTGGAACTTAAAGAGCCTTTATCTACCGCTCTTCCCGAAAGAGAGGGTTGGAGAAGAGAAGATTATGCTTTACGTAATGAGGCGGCCAATGCTCTCGTTACTCTTGGCTATAAGCGCGCTCAGAGCTTACGAGTAGTGGATGCCGCTCTTTCCAAGTTAGGAAAGGATGTAACCCTGGAGGAATTGATTAAAAAGGCTCTGGAGAAAGTATAGGAGAATAAAAATGAACCTTTTTGATGAAAAATGGTACTAAATATATAGAGACGAAAGAAGAAAAGATAATGGATGAATTAGAAAGAGAGTTGGGCAGTTTAGGGGAAGAATTGAGAAAGGCAAGTCTTCCCTCCTCCCTTATTCCTTCTACCTTAAAGATTCTAAAAGGTAGCGCAGCTCCCTCTTGGCGTGTGTCATTGCGAGCGACCCCGTATTTAATACGGGGGAAGCAATCTCCTCTTTTACAGTTCTCAGAGGTTGCCTTATCATTATTGGTTCTCTTCGCTCTAATCCGTCTTTTCTCATTTACCACGGAACCTCTCTTAAACTTGACCAAAATAATCTTACTTGTTTTTTCTTTTACTATGGGCAGTCTTTTTATTCTTAATCCAGAAAAGATGATCGGAATAGATCGAAAAATAATTGGGACTCTAT
>DAOVGU010000121.1 GCA_030672255.1 bacterium | reverse complement strand
TTTAGAAACCTTATCCACAGTTTCCTTGTCCACATCAGAGACAGCGGTTAGCTCTGCTTCCTCAATCTCCTTGATAATTTTGGCATGGGCAGATCCCATACCACCGACTCCGATAACACCAAATCTTACTTTTTCCATTTTAACTCTCCTCACTAACTATTTTTACCTTCCCTCCTATTGTTAGATGGATGATACCGCCAATAATCCCATTAAGAAGGAGAAAACCCAGGATGACGATAGAGAGAGCAAAAGCGGTCTCCTTGCCAATAATTCCCCCGAAAAAATAGACATAGGCACCCTCGCGAATCCCTAAACCATTAATAGAAGGAAAGAGAGCAAATACCCAGATAAGAGGAATATAAACAAAGAGGAGAAAGGGAGAAATCTTGCCACCTAAACTGATAATGATAAGATAATTCATCAGAATAGAGAAAATCTGGGTAATGAAGGAAATCCCTATAGATTTCACCAGCATTCTTTGAGAATGGATGTAGCGGTGGAACTTCTCGTAAACTCTTTTACTCTGCATATCCAGGGTTTTATACTTGTGTAAACGAAAGAACCGGGAGAGAGTCCTTGCTAATTTCTGGTTTCTGAGGAAAAGAACTAAAAAAAGAGTAAAAGTAGACAACAAAATAATAAAAAGAGTAGCTTGTGGTGGCAATCTTTTATAGAATAAGAGGGTAGCAATCAGGGCCATAATAATCACAGAAATTGTTCCAATAATCCGATCGAATAGAACGGATGCACCCAAGTCAATCTTCCGATCACTATCCCTAACAAGATAGTAACCTTTTACTATATCACCTCCCGCCGAGGTGGGAAGAAAACTATTAAAGAACATCCCAATAAATGTCAAGCGAATAAGTTCAGGAAGTCTGATAAAAAGTTTCTGGGAGGAAAGGATAATCTGCCAGCGATAGGAAATAAAAGGAATAATCATTAGACTGAGCAAAATGGCAAGAAGGATAAACTCTTTATTTGCTTTTTTCAAAATATGAATAAATTGGCTTAAATTTACAAACTTTAGGAGAATAAAGAAAAGAAGAAAACTGATAATTATCCTCAAAAGAAGAAAAATTTTCTTTTTCATTCTGACACGAAGTGACCCTTTAACTCATTTATTGGCATCCTTAACCCTATTTAAGATTCCGTTAATAAATTTAAAGGAATCATCTGTCCCAAAGGTCTTGGCTAATTCTATTGCTTCATTGATCGAGACCGCAAAAGGAATCTCCTTTAAAAAGAGGATCTCAAAACTCCCTAACCTTAAGATATTTCGATCAACCACCGGCATCCGGGAGAGATCCCAGTTGAGAGCATATTTAGTAAGCAGTTTGTCGATGTGTAACCTTTTTTCCTCAACCCCTTTCACTAAGATGTTGGTAAACTCTTGTACCTCTTTCTTGGTATTATTCTGCCTCCAGAATTCAGACAGAACTCCCTCTGAGCCTTCCTTCCTTATGTCTAATTGATAAAGAACCTGAAGAGCAAATTCTCTTGCCTTCCTGCGCTTTCCCATAATATACTCGGAGTATTTCCTCGAGAGGTCTTCTCAGCTATCGCTTCGTCAGGCAGGGTGCTCACATCTCGCACCCAATGCTGTCTCGTGCTCCTTATTCCTCGCACAGCATTCGCTCGTCTGGTGACTTCGCTCTGTGTTCTTCGGTTATTAGTGGGTGCAAGAAACCGAAGAACCAAGCCTCTTTACGGAAACACTCCTCCTATTGGTTTAAACGCTGAAGCGAGGAATGTTCCCTGTAAGCGTGCCTTGTTAGCGACGAAGTGGGCACGGTGTCCGCCAAAGGCGGACGAGCGAGGAGCAACGAGAGTGTAGTTTGCCTCGCTGGGGCAAACAAACGTGCCGCTGAAGGAAACTTCCTCACTTCTGCATTTTACTAACCAGACTAACCATCTCAATGGCAGATAAAGCGGCACTCCAGCCCCGATTTCCTCTCTTTGTGCCAGCCCGTTCAATTGCCTGCTCTATAGTCTCGACGGTAATAACCCCAAAGATGACTGGAAGATCACTTAATAGAGAAATCTGGTTGATAGATCTTGAGACCTGGCTGGCAATATAATCAAAATGAGGTGTCTCCCCCCTGATGATTGCTCCTAAACAGATTATACTATCATACTTTTTCCTTTTTGCCAAAAGGCTGGCAAGATAAGGAAGTTCAAAAGAGCCGGGTACCCAGATGACCGCTAAATCCTCCTCGGCTGCTCCATGCCGCTTTAAGCAATCCAAGGCTCCTTCCAACAATCTTTTGCTGATAAATTCATTAAACCGGCTGACAACCAGCGCAAATCTCTTCCCCGCCGCATTCAACTGTCCTTCTATTACTTTCATAAAATCACCCTCCTTTTTTTGCTAACCACGAAAATGTAGTGGCAAAGTTTACTTTGCTCGGGTTCGATAAATCGAACCCCTACATTGTATGGGGGCGACATTTATGACGCCCGTTGTTTCGTGTTGATTCGGTAGTTTATATTTCTTTTAATAAATGATGTAATTTTTCCTTCTTTGTTCTTAGATAACTCTTATTGTATTGAGTTGGCTTAATTTCAATCGGGACTCGCTTTACTATCTCCAATCCATAACCCTGCAGCCCAACAATCTTTTTAGGATTATTCGTCAAGATTCGGATGCGGGAGAGACCCAGATCGACCAGGATTTGCGCCCCGATCCCATAATCACGGAGATCATCCTTGAATCCTAATTTTCTATTTGCCTCCACCGTATCCAGGCCCTTCTCCTGTAGACAGTAAGCCTTTAATTTATTTACTAAACCAATTCCCCTGCCCTCCTGCCTCATGTAAAGGAGAACCCCTCTTTTTTCTTTAGCGATCATTCTCATACTTTGGTGAAGTTGCTCCCCACAGTCGCAACGCAGGGAGGAGAAGATATCGCCCGTAAGGCACTGGGAGTGAACCCTCACCAAGATACTGTCCTCTTTGCTCTTCAATCTGAGATTCCCGAACTTTAAGGCAAGATGGTAGTTTTTATCAACAAAACTTTCATAAAGAATAAGTTCAAAATTCCCATATTCAGTGGGAAGAAAGGTGCGCAAAATTCTCTTTATCAATTTTTCCTTCTTCTGTCGATAGCCGATGAGCTGGGCAATAGTGCAGATTTTAATTTGATGGAGGCTGGCAAATTTCAAAAGTTCGGGGGTTCTGGCCATTGTTCCATCATCGTTCATAATTTCGCAGATTACCCCTGCGGGATAAACCCCGGCCAATCTCGCCAGATCAACTGCGGCTTCGGTGTGTCCGGCCCGCACCAATGCTCCACCTTCCTTTGCACGGATGGGGAAGATATGGCCCGGCTGGACAAGATCGGTCGGTTTCGTTTTTTCGTCAAGAATTGTTTTAACTGTTCTCGCCCGGTCTGCCGCAGAAATTCCAGTAGAAACGCCATCCTTAGCATCAACCGAGACGCTAAAGGATGTTCGCTGATGGGCAGTATTTTCGGAGACCATGGGGTTAATCTTTAATTCCTCAAGACGGCTACCAACAATAGCCAAACAGACAAGACCCCTTCCCTCCTTAGCCATAAAGTTAATGGCTTCAGGATTAACCCTCTCTGCCGCCAGGATGAGATCCCCTTCATTTTCTCTGCTTTCATCATCAACAACGATGATAAACTTTCCTTTTTTAAGGTCGGCAATAACCTCTTCAATAGAATTAAATTTCATCCCTCAACAGCTCTTTAAGATAATCCTTTTTTTTCTCTTTCTCTACCTTTAATTTTGCCACGTATTTGGCAAGAATATCGAGTTCAACATTAACCTTTCTTCCCTCTCTTTTCATCCCTAAGGTTGTGTATCTGAGGGTATAGGGAATGAGGGAAATGGTAAACTGATTTTCCTCTACCTTTACCACCGTAAGGCTAATGCCGTCAACCGCAATTGAACCTTTGGGCACAATGTAGCCTGCAAGTTCGGAAGAAACGGCAATCTTAATTTTTTTTGAATCCTGTTCAGGAGCTATTTCAATGATTTCTCCCTTTCCATCGATATGGCCGGTTACGAAATGGCCACCGAATCTTTCCTCTACCTTTAAAGCGCGCTCTAAATTCACCCGATCTCCAAGCCTCAAGTTCCTTAAGGTACTTACCTTTAAAGTCTCAGCCATTACATCAAAATGAAGAATCTTATTTTTAAGAGCACTTACTGTCAGACAGACCCCATCCACCGAAATACTATCCCCAATCTTACTATTTTTTGCCCCTTGCCCCTGATTGAATCTATCAGGGGTAATCAGGGGTTGAATCCCTAAAATTAAGCCATTATTCTTTTGCTTGCGAAATTTCACTTCTCCTAATTCTTCAATCAGTCCTGTAAACATTATGACGCAGTCATTGCGAGGTCGCTTCAGCGACCGTGGCAATCTCAAGATTCTTCGCTTCGCTCAGAATGACCCTTTGGGTCACTTTGAACTCTCCTTTATATATCCTTCTATCAGAAAATCTTCACCAATCGGCCGGCACTTGAGTTCTTTCAGTAAAATCGCCTCCTTTAAATGGCTAATCCCCCCTCCTTCCACCGGCGTCTTTGCCTGGCTTCCTCCAATAATCTTGGGAGAAACAAAGAAACAAACCTTATCCACAATTCCCAGTCTCAAAGCGGCCTCATTAATCTCTCCTCCCCCTTCAATGAGAAGATTTGAGATTTCCCGTTTCCCCAATTCCTCCATTAACCTGAGAAGATCAACCTTTTTATCCTTTTCTAAAATCAGGATCTCCACGCCTTTTTTCTCTAATTTTCTTAATTTGTTTATTGGAGCCATTTTTGTCGTAGCTAAAATCACCTTCGATTTTTTAAGAAGGTTGACATCGATGGGAATTCTGGCAGAACTATCAACAATAACTTTAACGAATCTCTTTTGTATAGGAATTTCCTTTCCCCCCCTCCTTACCCTCCTTAATCCTCCCCCACCGTTTTGCTTCGCGAAACGAAGCAGTGGGGGGAGGTAGGTGGGGGTGTAATTTAAATAGGGATTGTCCTTCAAGACCGTCCCTATCCCTACCAGAATTCCATCGTAGAGGAATCTTAACTGATGGCTGAAATTTCTTGCGCTTATAGAGGTTATCCATTTTGATTCTCCGGTTTTAGTTGCAATCTTTCCATCAAGGCTCATTGCTATTTTCAGGGTGACAAAGGGTTTTTTGGTTGTAATATACTTAAGATAGATTTCATTAAGTTTTCTTGCTTCCTCCCTTAAAATTCCTGTTTCTACCTTAATGCCAGCTTTCCTTAATTGGCGGATTCCTCTTCCAGAGACTTTTGGATTGGGGTCCTTCAGGGAAGTAACAACCTCCTTGATTCCCGCAGAAATGATTGCGGTGGTGCAGGGAGGGGTTTTGCCAAAAAAGCAGCAAGGCTCTAAATTCAGATAAAGTGTTGCTCCTTTTGCTCTTTTCTTTGCTTTCCTTAGAGCATTTATTTCTGCGTGGGGTAGACCATATCCTTGATGATAACCTCTTCCTACAATGTTTCCATTTCTAACAATTATCGCCCCTACAAGGGGATTGGGACTGGTGTAGCCTAACCCTTTCTTTGCCAACTTGATTGCTAATTTTATGTATTTTTTGTCAAATTCCATCTCATTTTAAGCCAGTTTCATCAATAGTTAGCATAATGCAATTTTTGAAAATTGTCAATCTTTATGGTATGATAAAGCAATGAAAAAAATTATTGTTTTCCTTTTGTTAATAATTATCATTTTCTCCTTCTTTATGCATAGTATTGGGGGGTTGAAGCTGAGGACGACAAAACCTGAAGAAGGGAAGAGAATAGGAACGACAACGATTGTCCTGGAGTGGAGCAAGATTCCTGAATGGTGGCAGGGAAAAATGAAAAATCTTTTCAAGCGGAGAAAAGAAGAGCCGCAAAAACCTAAAAATGAAAATTAGAAACAAGTTTCTAACGGGGTTTACCCTTGTAGAACTAATGGCGGTAACTACTATCGTTACCTCCTTACCTTTAGGAGCCTACAAGAGCGTAAAAAAGGCAAAGGAGGTCTTCTGTCGGAACAACTTGAAGCAGATTTACTATGCCTTAACGATGTTCATGATCGAGAATAATGATAGACTTCCCTCCGCCTGTTTCTATCCAGAAAATTCTTCCGATCCCAAGAGCATTGCCAATATCCTTCATCCCTATCTTGGAAGTAAAGATGTCTTTGTCTGCCCTTCCCTTCCAGGCCAGTTAAAGAAAAAGGGGATTACCTATATCTGGAATGATCAATTCGATAACCAGAACCCGGACCGGGTTTCCAATAGTAGTAAGAAATGGCTAATGATGGAGATGACCGCTGTCAGCGAAAAAATTCCTCCACCCCATTCGAAAGGTTATAACATCCTATATCTTGACGGCCACATCGAGACAAAACCAAGACCCCCAGATCTAACAAAAGAAATGAAATGAAGGTTGGAGTCCACGTTTCTATTGCCGGCAAAATCTATTCTGCGGTAGATCGGGCAAAGGACCTTGGATGTGATACATTTCAGATTTTCTCCCGCAGTCCGCGAAGCTGGGCGACAAAAAAATTGGAGAAATCTGAAGCGGAAGAATTTTGCAAAAGAAGGAAAGCCACAAAAATTGGTCCGGTTATTGTCCATATTCCCTATTTGATCAATCTCGCTTCTCCTATAGAATCTTTATATCAAAGATCAATTTCAGCCTATATTGAGGATATCAAAAGAGCAGAGCAACTTTCCGCCGAATACTTTGTTACCCACATTGGAAATCATAAAGGAAAGGGAGAAAATTATGGTATTTCCCGCATCATCAGAGCATTAAATCAAATTATCGGCCAGACAGAACCACACTTAAAAATTCTTTTAGAGAATACGGCTGGAGGCGGGACAGTTTTAGGTTATAATTTTGAGCAGATTGCCATGATCATCAAAGGAGTGAGAGAGAATGCCCATTTTGGACTCTGTCTTGATACCGCCCATGCCTATGGTGCGGGATACGATATTGCCACAAAGAGAGGGTTGGATGAAACCTTAAAAAAGATTGATGAACTTATTGGGATTGAGAAACTCTTTCTTATTCACGCCAATGATTCTAAAGCGCCATTGTCCTCCCACGTTGACCGGCACGAAGATATTGGAAGGGGAAAAATTGGCAAGAAAGGTTTTACTCTCGTTGTCAACCACCCCACTCTTCATAAACTTCCCTTTATCCTGGAGACACCAAAGAAAAGGCCGAATGAAGATATTGAGAATCTGAAAGCAATCAGAGCCCTGGAAAAGAAGTAAAATGGAATACGATTTTGCAAGTATAGAAAAAAAATGGCAGAAATATTGGGAGAAGAAAAAACTTTTTTCTGCCAACTCGGATAAGAAAAAACCAAAGATGTATATCTTAATTGAATTCCCTTATCCTTCGGGAGAAGGACTGCATGTTGGTCATTGTCGCAGTTACTCTGCTTTAGATGCTGTCGCGCGTAAAAAAAGAATGGAGGGTTTCAATGTTTTATATCCCATAGGCTGGGATGCTTTTGGTTTACCCACAGAGAATTATGCTATAAAAACGGGTGTGCATCCTGAAGCTGCAACCAGAGAAAATATCGCTAATTTTAAAAGAGACCTTAAGCGTTTAGGTATTTCTTTTGACTGGAACCGGGAGATTAATACCACCGACCCAAAATATTATAAATGGACCCAGTGGATTTTTTTACAATTTTACAAGAAAGGCCTGGCTTACAGAGCAGAAATTCCTATTAATTGGTGCCCTTCCTGTAAGATCGGTCTGGCTAATGAAGAGGTAGTTGAAGGCAGGTGCGAAAGATGTGGAACAGAAGTAAAGAAAAGGGAACGTAAACAATGGATGTTGAAAATCACAAAATATGCTGACCGGTTAATTGAGGATTTAGACGGGGTTGATTACTTAGAGAAGATAAAGGATGCTAACACCTTACGGAAGAAAATAAAGAAAGACTCTAAAGATAAGAAGACCGATGCCCTGCTTACCGACTTAGGAAAGAGGTTTAGTAAGATTGACCCCAGCATGGTGGAGGATATC
>DAOVGU010000137.1 GCA_030672255.1 bacterium | reverse complement strand
CTCAGTGAACCACGTCATTGCGAACGAAGTGAAGCAATCCGACGCAGTCGTTGCGAGGAGTATTAACGACGAAGCAATCTCAAAGAAGCGAGGGATTGCCCCACTCCCCCGTATTTAATACGGGGTTGTTCGCTCGCAATGACAGGATGGAACGTACTTTACTGAATATTTACCTTTTAACTCTCAACTTTTAACTTTAAACTGTAAGTAAGTACTCAGTGAACACCGTACCAAAAGGTAGTCGCAACCTTTAGGTTGCGCAGGCGCAGGATGAATCCTGCGGCTACCAGCCTACGTCTACTTGAAAATAACGGCTTTTACTGAATATTTACATACATTGTCCTCTGTGTTGAAGCATTTCAGAAGAATATTCTCTGTTTTTCTTATGGTGAAATTTCAAGAGGGAATTCGGCCCATTTAGGAAAGGCTTAAAGGGGAATGATCAGCATTTCTTTACATACCTGCACTTAGGAAAGTTGCTGCAGCCGAAGAACTTTCCGTACCTCCCCTCCCGCAGAAGAAGAGGAGAGCCACATTTTGGACATTTCTCACCCGTCTCCTGAGCAGAAGATTTTTCCTGATTTGAGGGCCTGGTATACTTACACTTAGGGAAGGTACTGCAGCCCAAGAATTTTCCGTATTTGCCCTCCCGCAGAAGAAGAACTGCGCCACATTTTGGACATTTCTCGTCCGTCTCTTGTGCAGGGGGTCTCCTCTTTTCCCTTCCGCCAAAGTTCTGTGGTGGACTTGGTTCGCTAGAGGCAACCCTTAATTTCTCCGAGAATGGCCGGTAAAAGTCATTTAATACCTTCACCCATTCCTGCTGGCCGGCAGCAATCTCATCTAAGTTTTCCTCCATTCTGGCAGTAAAGTCAACTTTAATTAACTCCGAGAAGTATTTTATCAGAATTTCATTGACGGTAACCCCCAGGGGCAAGGGTTTGAAATGACGCTTTTCCAATTCCACATATTTTCTATCCAGGATTGTACTGATTGTCGGGGCATAGGTGGAGGGTCGGCCAATTCCATACTTCTCCATCGTTTTAATCAGGGTTGCCTCGGTGTAACGGCTTGGTGGCTTGGTGGAATGTTGCTCAGGAATAAGTTTCTCTAAAATAAGTTTCTCCTTTTCCTGCAGGTCCGGAAGGATGGTCTCCTGCTCCTTTTTTACTTCGGAATATACTCTTTTATATCCGGGAAACTTTAATGTTTCGCCCTTTGCGCAAAAGAGGTATTTGTCCGCCTTGATTTCAACAGTCACGGTGTCAAAGATTGCCGGTGTCATCTGACTGGCAACAAACCTATTCCAGATAAGGGTATAGATTTTGTTCTGGTCCGGATTTAAGAACTTGTTGATGGCCTCAGGGGTGCGAAGAACGGAGGTGGGGCGAATTGCTTCATGTGCTTCCTGCGCTCCCTTTGCTTTAGTTTTATAAAAATTTGGCCTCTCAGGTGCATAATCTTCTCCAAATTCATTTTTGACGTAGGAGAGAGCTTCTTTCTGAGCGAGGTTGGAAATGGAAAGGGAATCCGTTCTCATATAGGTAATGAGCCCAACCTGACCTTTCTCCAGTTGAATTCCTTCGTAGAGTTGCTGGGCAACCCGCATCGTCTTTTTGGCAGAAAATCTTAATCTATAAGAGGCCTCCTGTTGTAAAGTGCTGGTTGTGAAGGGAGGAAAAGGATGACGCCTTTTTTCCTCTTTCTTGAGCCTCTCCACGATAAATGAAGAGCCCTCTAAATCTGAGGTGATATTCTCGGCCTCCTCTTTAGTTTTGATACCTAATTGGGGGATTTTTTTGCCTTCAATGGAAGAGAGAATTGCAAAAAAGGAGGAATTTCCTTCTCCCCCCTCCCTTCTTCCCTCCCCACTTGTGGGGGAGGGATTTGGGTGGGGGCGTAAATTGGCTTTTATGCTCCAGTATTCCTGAGGATGAAATTTCTCAATCTCCTTTTCCCTTTCCGCAATCATCCGCAAAGCCACCGATTGCACCCTGCCGGCGGAAAGACCTCTCTGGTGCATTTTCTCACTGAGAAAGGGGCTTAATTGGTAGCCAACTACCCGATCTAAAATGCGGCGTGCCTGCTGGGCATTGACTAGGGAAAGGTTAATCCCGCGTGGATGGCTGAAGGCCTCCTGAATTGCACTTTTAGTAATTTCGTGGAAGACAACCCTTTTGACCTCCCCTAAAGGCTTCTTCAAAAGAGTAGCAATATGCCAGGCAATCGCCTCGCCCTCTCGATCTTCATCGGTAGCTAAGTAGATATCTCCACTATTTTTTGCCGCGAGAAGAAGTTGTCGCGCTATCTTTTTTTTATCGGGAGGGACCTCATACGTAGGTTCAAAATCCTTCTGGATATCAACCCCAAACTTATGGGCGGGAAGGTCTCGAATGTGTCCCAAGGAGGCAGAGAACCGAAAATCTCTACCTAAAAATCGAGAGATGGTCTTTGCTTTTGCTGGCGATTCCACAATAACCAAAGAATTTACCATATTTTTGATTATAGCATAAACTTGCCCTTTATCAAAGAGTTTGGTATAATATTTAACAAAGCAATGAAACTCTGGGATTCAAGATTTAAAAAGAAACTGAACAAGGAGGTGGAGGAATTTACCTCTTCTTTATCTGTGGATAAGAAATTGGCAGATTATGATATCTTAGGCAGTGTTGCTCATATAAAAATGCTGGCTAAATGCAAGATTATTAAAGAGAAAGAGGCGAGAAAAATTATTAAAAACTTAAAGGAAATTAAAAAGGAGATAGAAGAAGAAAAATTTATTTTTAAAAATGATGAAGACATTCATACGGCAATCGAACGCTGCTTAACAGAAAAAATTGGGGTTTTAGGAGAGAAACTTCATACCGCTCGTTCCCGCAATGACCAGATTGCCCTGGATGAAAGGCTTTATCTGAAGGAGAAAATCAAAAAGATTAGCTCTCAAATCACCGAATTTCAAACAACAATTTTGCGGGTGGCAAGAAGGTATCAGAATGTCGTCATGCCCGGTTATACCCATCTCCAACACTCCCAGCCCATCCTTTTTAGCCACTGGCTATTAGCTTACCTGGAAATGTTGGAGAGAGATAAGCAGCGCTTTAATGATGGTTATCTCAGGGTTGATGTTTCTCCTTTAGGAGCGGCAAGCGGTGCTGGTACTTCCCTGCCCATCGATAGAAAATTTACGGCAAAAGTCCTGGGATTTACCAAGGTGGCAGAAAACTCTATCGATGCGGTCAGTGACAGAGACTTCTTACTTGAGGTAGGTTCCGCAAGCGCTATTCTTATGATGCACCTTTCCCGCCTAAGTGAGGAAATTATCCTTTGGAATAGTACCGAATTTGGGTTTTTAGAGATCGATGAGTCTTTTGCTACCGGCTCCTCTTTAATGCCAAACAAGAAAAACCCGGATATTCCGGAACTAATCCGGGGAAAGACAGCCAGGGTCTATGGTGAACTTCTTGGACTCTTTTCTTTGATGAAAAACCTCCCTTTGTCCTATAATCGGGATATGCAGGAGGATAAAGAAGGATTCTTTGAGATTATGGAGATTGTGAGTTCCTGCCTAAGTATCTCTACAAAATTTCTGCCAAAAATCAGACTCGATAAGGAAAGGATGAAGAAAATGGCAGAAAGGGGGGAGACAACCGCAACCGATTTGGTAGAATACTTGGTGATAAAGGGGATTCCTTTTCGGAAAGCGCATCGGATTGTGGGTAAAATCCTTAAGCATCTCAGAGATTCAGGAAGAGGATTGAAGGAGCTAACTTTACCTGAGTTAAGAAGGTTCTCGGATAAATTTGAAAAGGATGCCCTGAAAAGAATAAAGGTTGAGGCTTCAGTGAAGGACAAGACCTCCTTTGGCGGAACCTCCCCAAAGCAGGTTGCCAAAAGAATAAAGGACTGGGAGAAGAGATTAAAATGACACGAAGTGTCATTGCGAGGCATGGGATTCTTCGCCTGTCATTGCGAGGGATAAAATCCCGAAGCAATCTCATTGACAGGCTCGGAACAGGCTCCGCAATCTCAAAGAAGCGAGGGATTGCCACGCTCACTTTGTTCACTCGCAATGACAAGATGGGATTGCCACGCTCCCCCGTATTTAATACGGGGTTGTTCACTCGCAATGACTACGTCGTCTTTGATTTTTAACTTAATCCTGATGTTATCTGCGTTTATCTGCGTTCAAAAGAGAAATTTTATATATTTAATGCTTATTTTCTTCTTCCTCATTCCTCAGGTTCATGCGATTGAGGTAAATTTGAGTAAATCTGAGGTAGGGCAGGCAATCGGTTGGGGAGAGCGGGAGGAGGGATCTCGCATCTTAAGAAAATATAAGTTTCGCTGTAGCACCAGCATCAATGAGTATGGCTACCTTGTCACCAAATATGTTGATCTGGCTTTGGCAGCTGGCGAAGCGAAGGAAAAGGGAGGGAAACTTTCCGAAGGGGAGCAAAAAGCAATCTTAGCAAAAAAGGATTTTCTCATTGAAATCCATACCGTAGGGGATAGAATTGATTTTGCCCGGGAGTATTCCTTAGTAATTATCACCTCCCGTTCAATAAGAGGAAGGAGAGAATTGGGGGTTGTTGCTCCCACAAAGACAGAGAGCGACTCACTTGGTAAACCAAGAGAAACCTGGCCAAACAGTCCAGGCTACGAAGCGGTTGTCAAAGGTTTTTTTCCTTATGAGAAAATAAAACCCAAGGAAAAGATTATCGTCATCCTTATCAGAGGTAGATGGGAGGAGGAGAGGGAACTGAGGTTTGAGGTTGACCTTTCCCGGTATAAGTAATGGAACTTTTTTTTTATTATAAAAATAGTCTTTATTGCGAAGGGGTAAAGGTAGGCGAGATTGCGGAAAAGATCGGCACCCCTTGTTATCTTTATGGCAAAAATTCTATTTGCAGTCAGTACAGAAAATTTGAAAAAGCGTTTTCTACGCTTTTTCCTCTCATCTGCTATAGCCTGAAGGCAAACTCCAATCTTTCCCTTTTAAAAATTTTAAAAAATCTTGGGGCTGGGGCGGACATCGTTTCCCTGGGAGAACTATTTTTGGCCTTAAAGGCCGGGATCCCGCCGGAAAAAATTGTCTTTGCCGGGGTCGGCAAAAGGGAAGAGGAAATTAAGGAGGCAATAAAAAAGAATATTTATTTATTCAACGTTGAATCGGCTTCGGAATTAAAATTAATCAATAAAATCGCATCCAAGCTTAATAGAAGAGTAAACTGCAACCTCAGGGTCAACCCTGATGTTGAGCCTAAGACGCATCGGTATGTTGCCACGGGCAGGAAGGAATCTAAGTTCGGAATTGGCTGGAAAGAGGTGGCAAAAATCTTTAAGGACAAAGCTTCTTTTCCCAAAATCAATATTTTGGGGCTTCACATCCATCTTGGCTCTCAAATCACCTTCCCCGAAGTCTACCAAATAGCAATCAAGAAGTTAATAAATTTTATCAGAAAGGAAAGAATTAAGGTAGACGTCCTTGATATTGGTGGTGGTTTCCCCATCCAATATGAGAAAAAGGTCCCTTCCATCAAAGATTTTGCTATAAGCATCATTTCCCTCCTGAAGGAGCTGAGAGCAAAAATCATTTTTGAACCGGGAAGATACATTGTGGGAGGCTCTGGCATTTTGGTTACTCGCGTACTTTATCTGAAAGGAAAGTTTGTTGTGGTTGATGCCGGACTCAATGACCTCCTCCGGCCATCCCTTTATGGAGCCTATCACGAAATTGTTCCCCTGAAAAAACCCTCGGGGAAGAGTTTTATCGGAAACATTGTCGGTCCGATTTGCGAATCCGGTGATTTCTTGGGGAAAAATAGGAGGCTACCCCTTTCCTTAAAGGAAGGGGATTTTTTAGCCATTAAGGATACCGGCGCCTATGGCTTTTCTATGTCCTCAAACTACAATAGTCGCCTGAGACTCCCGGAGATTCTTGTTTCCCAAGCTAAGGATAGAGTCATCCGGGAAAGAGAAAAATACGCGGACCTGATTAGGTAAAACTCATTAAAGATGTCATTGCGAGGGTAAATACTTCAGTCAACTCCGTTGGAGTTTGTCATTCCTGCGGAAGCAGGAATCTAATAATAGGTTCCCGTTTACACGGGAATGACAGCAGGAAGGATTGCCACGCCCTTTGGGCTCGCAATGACAGCTACGCTGTCAAATGAAAACTTTAATTACCGGAGGGTGCGGATTTATTGGCTCCCACCTCTCAGAGTATTTGCTTGAGAGAGGGGAAAGAGTTGAGGTTCTTGATGACCTTTCCTCAGGGGACTTACAAAATATTGCCAGGATCAAGGACCATCCAAATTTTTCCTGTACCATTGATTCAGTCTTAAACCGGGCTATACTGGAAAAAGTTATCAAAAGAAATGATTTTATCTTTCATCTCGCCGCCGCTGTTGGGGTAAGAATGGTAATTGAAGAGCCCATTAAGAGTATCAGAACCAATATAGAGGGAACGCAAAATGTCCTGGAACTTGCCAGCTGTTTTAAGAAAAAGGTTCTGCTTACCTCCTCCTCTGAGGTCTACGGAAAGAATGAAAAAATTCCCTTTTCGGAAAGTAGTGATTCTCTTCTTGGTTCCCCAAAGGTGAGAAGGTGGAGTTATGGTTGTACCAAACTGCTTGATGAATTTATCTCCTTTGCCTACTTCCAGGAGAAAGGATTACCCGTAATTGTGGTCAGGCTTTTTAATACTATCGGTCCCCGACAGACCGGGAAGTATGGTATGGTTGTCCCAAAATTCATTGAACAGGCGCTTAATGGAGAACCGATTACCGTCTTTGGAGACGGAAAGCAGCTCCGTTCCTTTACCTATGTGGCTGATGTGGTGGAGGCAATGGTATCCTTAGCAAAAGAACCCTCTGCATATGGGGAGGTCTTCAATATCGGGAATCCCCAGGGTACTATCACAATCAATGAACTGGCAAAACTTATCAAGAGATTAACCAAAAGCGAGTCTAAAATTATTCATATCCCTTACCAAAAAGCCTATAGAGAAGGATTTGTGGATATGGAAAGAAGAGTTCCCGATATCGGCAAGATTCAAAGCCAGATAAATTTCTCCCCCAGGGTCAATCTCCAGGAGGCACTCCTGAAAATAATAAAGGGGTCAGGTCTCAACATTTGACAAAGTTTGATAATGGTAAATTAAAAGTTTTTGTATTTTTGTCAAATGTTGAGACCTGACCCCAAATCTCCTTACCTTTATTTAGGTCTCATCCTTATTTTTGCCTTTTTTTTGAGGCTTTCTTATCTTCTTGAGTTTCGCGAGAGTGTTTTCTTTAATGCAGGTCTGATGACCAAATATGACCAGAGGACATTTGATAATTGGGCAGGAAAGCTTGTAAAAAATCCCTGGGCGGGAGATGGTAAGGTCTTTTATATGGCTCCAGGCTACCCATACTTTGTTGCGGCAATTTATAAAGGTTTTGGCCATAGTTACTTTGCTGTTGGTTTCATTCAGATTCTCTTGGATACCCTCCTTTGTCTCCTCTTATTTCTTTTAGGCAAATGGTTGTTTAATGAAAGAGTGGGGCTTCTTGCCTGTCTCTTTGCTGGATTTTATCGGCCATTTATTTTTTATTCCACAACACTCTTAAGTGATACTCTAATTCTCTTTTTAAATATCCTTTTCATCTTTGTCATCTATTGGGCGCTAAGGGAAAGAAGTTATAAAAGATGGGTCCTGGTAGGATTGGTGATGGGGCTGTCCGCTTTAGTTAAACCGACAATTTTATTGTTCCTTCCCTTTTTGCTTATTGGACTATATTTCTATCCCAAGAAAACTTCCCCCCACCCTCTCCCTCCCCAACCCCTCCCATCAAGGGAGGGGAAAACAGCAACAATTTCTTCTTCTCCCCTCGCGAGAGGGGAAGAGAAAAAATCTTTTTTACTTCCTCCCCTTGTGGGAGGAAAAAAAGGAGGGGGTATTCATCCCTTTTTAGCCTGGGTGATTGTAATTCTTTTGATGGCGATAATTATCTCTCCCGCGACAATCAGGAATTGGCGGGTATCCGGTCAGTTTGTACCCATCTGCTCCAATGGACCGGCCAACTATAAAATTGGCAATAGTCTTGATTCTATCGGTCTTTACATTGCCCCGGAAAAACCCTTAGCCCCGCTCTTTTCCAAAGTTTTCTGGAGGCTGCAAGGAAACAAATTTCTGCTCTTTTTCAACTCATATGAATGGCCCCAGAACTTAAATATTTATCTCTTGCAGAAAATTACTAAAACCCTTAAACTCCCATTGTTTGGCTTTGGTCTTATCGTTCCTTTAGGTATCCTTGGTCTATTTCTTGCTCTAAGTAAGAGGAAATTTCTTCTTTTATTTTTCTTTACCTTGTGCAATATCATCTGGGTCATCGGTTTCTTTGTTACCAGTCGCTATCGACTTCCCGCCGTAGGGTGTTTAATACTATTTGCCGCTTTCTTTATTGATTGGCTCTTTTTTAAGGTCAAGGGAAGAAAATACATTCCTGTCGTAGTGGCCCTTTCTGTTCTTTTCTTACTTTTCTCCTTTGTCAATAACTGGAAAGGGGAGAAAATCGGCTCTGTCCATCTGGAAAGTTTTTCCTTTCTTACCTATAAGAATGCGAACAATGATATTGCTGAAGGCAATTTCCCCTTAGCCTTAAAAAGGGCAAAAAGTTTGGTCTCCCTTTTGCCTTTCAATCCTTTGGGACACGAGCTTCTGGCAACCACCTACCTTAATTTAGGTGAATTTGATCTTGCGCAAAAAGAGGCCGGAATAGCGCTAATGTATGACCCCGAGGCAGAAGGAGCAAAGCAAATTCTTTCTTCAGATAAATGAGAATTGGAATTGATGCGACACTGCTGCCGGAGAAGTTAGGAGGAGCCGGTTTTTATTTGCTGAATCTGATCAACAACCTCTCCCTTATAGATAGGAAAAATGAATATTTTATCTTTGTAGAGAAGAGGAATGTAAGGAGATTCGAGTTAGGCGCCAATTTTCGGCTTATCGGCATCAAGAGCATGCCAAGAGCTTTGAGGCTTCTCTGGGAACAGATTACCTTCCCCTTTTTGCTTAAAAGATATAAAATTAACCTTCTTCATTCTCCACGCTATACCACCCCTTTGGTAAGGTTTGGCTGGAAATCTCTCGTTACATTTCATGATATGCTCTTTTTGCTTTTTCCAAAAAAACATAATCTCTTAAAGAGGCTCTTTTATGAAAGGATGATACCGGCAGCAGCAAAGAGAGTAGAAAAAATCATTGCCGTCTCCTCTGCGACAAAGAAAGATACCATGAAATTATTAAATATTCCCTCAGAAAAGATTGCGGTAATTAACTTAGGTATTGATTCCTCCTATCATCCCATTGAGAAAAAAGATTTACAGGATTTCAGGAGAAAGTATCGGATTTTGGATTCCTTCATTCTCTACGTGGGAACATTAAAGAAAAGGAAGAATATCCTTAATCTTATCAAGGCCTACAAAAATATGAGGGAAAAGGGAAGGAAGGAAAGATTAATGATTGTGGGAGAAAAGGGAGAAGAGTACCAGAATATCTATAAGGTGGTGAAGAGGTTGGGGCTGGAGGAAGAGGTTTTCTTCACCGGTTATCTACCCGAGGAACTATTACCCCTTTACTATAATTGCGCCTCCCTTTTTATCTACCCCAGCCTTTACGAGGGGTTTGGTCTTCCGGTTCTGGAAGCGATGGCCTCTGGCACCCCGGCAATTACTTCCAACATCTCCTCCCTTCCTGAGGTAGCAGGAGATGCTGCCCTCTCAGTTAATCCCGATGATACAGAAGAGATGGCAAAGCTAATGGAGAAGGTTTTAAGTAATAAGGAATTAGCCGAGGAGATGAGAGAAAAGGGAATAAAGCGGGCAAAACTCTTCTCCTGGGAAAGATGTGCTAAAGAGACATTAAATCTCTATGAGGAGGTAGGTGGTGAATAAAAGGAAAACCTTGATATTCATTTTTCTCTCTGCTTTTTTTATCCGCTTTATCTTTATTGTTCTTTTCCCTCTTTCTGCCCCGGATAGCATTGATTATAATAAAATGGCACTTCATATTGCCAATGGTTTAGGATTTTCTATCAATTTACATCGGGCACCTTTATATCCATCTTTTTTAGCGATTGTTTATCTTATTTTTGGACATAATTTTTTAGCGGTAAGGATTATTCAGAGCATTTTAGGGGCAATCATTTGCCTATTTGTTTATCTCATTGGAGAGAGAATTTTCAAGAATAAAAAAACTGCTATCTTGGGGGCAGGTGCTGCGGTTATCTGTCCTTCACTCGTTGCCTCAAACTCCTATATTCTCACCGAGACCCTTACCACATTCTTATTGACAATAGCGGTGATATTGCTGATGAAGGCTTTGGAAAGCAAAAAAAGGGGGGATTGGGTAGCATCCGGCATTTTTTTGGGATTCTCAACCCTTTGCCGGCCAGTTACTTTACTATTCCCCCTTTTCTTGTTACTTGGCTTATTGTTTTTTCACCCTCCCCTTGCCCCTCCCCTCGAGGGAGGGGAAGAGAAGGGAGGGGGTGTTTTGTACCCCAGAAAAAGATTTAAGAAACTTATTTTTGTGGTAATTTTTTCTCTGACAATGGCCGGAACAATTCTTCCCTGGACAGTAAGGAATTACATTGTCTTTAAAGAATTTATTCCAGTAGGAACTGGCGGGGGTTTTAACCTCTGGGTTGGAAGTTACCTTCCCTGGAATGGAGACTACAATTATAAGAACCTCTCTGATAAGGAAAATTTGGTAAGAGGACTTTCTCAGATTGATGCAGATAAAAAGTTTTTTTCCGAGGGGGTAAAGAATATCAAAAATAATCCCGGTGGTTATTCTTTGTTATGTCTAAAGAAATTTGGTAGGTTTTGGCTTCAGATTCCCGGAGGAAAGAGGGTTTTAGAGGGGAAAAATTTACAGAAGGCTTTTATCTTTACCTTCCACTATATTCTTCTCTTTTTCTTTCTTTCAGGGTTATACCTTTGTCTAAAGGAAAAGAGAAAAGAACTATTTATCCCTCTCTTAATGATTTTTTATTTTACTTTTATTCATAGCCTTCTTTTTGCTATTCCCAGGTATAGAATTCCCATAATGCCTCTTGTTTATGCTCTTGCGGGGGGAGGGCTGTGTAGAACAATTAAAAATTCAAAACGACGGAGTCGTTGCGAGGCACGAAGTGCCGTGGCAATCTCAAAGAAGCGAGGGATTGCCACGTCGCTAAGGCTCCTCGCAATGACATCTGTGGTTAAAGAGATGAAACTCTCTGTGATTATGCCGGTCTATAATGAGGAAAAAACGATTGCCGAAATTATCCATAGAGTAAGGGCGGTCAATTTAAAGAAGGAGATTATCATTGTCGAGGATGGTTCTACCGATAAGACCAAAGAGGTCTTAAAGGAAATTATTAAGCAGAAAGACGGCAATAATGAGATTAAGCTTATCAGCCGGCCAAAAAAATATGGAAAGGGAACTGCAATTCGCACTGGATTAAAAGAGGTGACTGGGGATATTGTCATCATCCAGGATGCCGATTTGGAATATAACCCCGATGAGTATTATATGTTGGTAGAGCCAATAATAAAGGAAGAGACAAAGGTTGTTTATGGTTCCAGGGTCCTGGGTCAGAGTTCAAAACCGAAGTCCTTGGCGGGCTGGTATTTCTATCTCGGTGGCAGAAGCTTGAGCATTTTGGCTAATTTGCTCTATCGGACCCATATTACCGATGAGCCAACCTGCTATAAGGTTTTCGAGGCCAATCTCTTAAAAAGCCTAAATTTAAAATGCAAAGGATTTGAATTCTGTCCTGAGGTTACGGCTAAGGTAGCTAAAAGAGGAATAAGGATTAAAGAAGTGCCAATTTCCCATAGGCCAAGAGGGGTAGCCGAGGGAAAGAAGATCAGGCTGAAGGATTGGTTTATTGCTGTCTGGACCCTAATTAAATATAGGTTTATATGTTAATTAAAAAAATTCCTATTGTTCTAATTTTGTTTCTCTCTCTGTTTCTTAACCTTTATGGAATTCGCTTTGGTCTACCCAGCAAGAAAAGGGCAAGAATAGTTGGAAAAATGCCTGAAGAGAGGATTAAAAAGGTTTTGGCTGAGGGGAAGTGGCAGAGGTCAGAATTCATCGCTCCTGCTGAAAAAAAGGAGATTGCCGAACTTACTGCCTATTTTGATATTCTACGTAGTTACCATCCTGATGAAGAATATACCTTAAAAAATCTTAGCCATATTCATCCCAGAAGATTTGATTTTGATACTAAAAACTATATCTATCCCCCGTTCTTTGCTTATCAGATAGGTTTTGGAATTCTTCTTGATTCGCTTTGCCATTTTTCCCCTTTGAAGCAGGATATTTTCTTTTATTTGAAAAATCCCGAACAGTTTGCTAAAATCTATTTGGCGGGTAGATATATTGTTGTCCTTTTTGCTCTTTTAACAATTCTTTTTGTCTACCTTATTGGAAAAAGAATTTATAATGAGAGAGTCGGCATTCTTTCCTCCTTGTTTTTAGCAGTTACTCCTTTATTTGTTATTCAATCCCATTACATCAAGCCAGATATTCCTCTGGCCTTTTGGGTTATTCTTTCCTTCTATTTTGCCCTCTCTATCATTGAGACGAAAAGATTGAAATATTACATCTTTAGTGGGGTTGCGGCGGGCCTGGCAATGGGTTCCAAATACCCGGGTATTCTTGCTATTTTCCCCATAATTGTTGCTCATTTCATTGGCCAGCGAGGATTAAAAAAAATTAGACCTCTTTTAGTAGCTGGATTTGTCACTATTTTTTCCTTCTTTTTGACCTCTCCCTACCCCCTTATTCATTTTTCTCGTCTCCGGCATGACCTTTTTTGGACCGCAGGAGCGGTGGACATATTCTCCTTCTGCCATCTTTTTGATTCTCTTGTTTATTATCCGATTACGATGTTCCTCTACGCCATCTCTCCTTTTCTCTTCCTTCTTATATTTGCCTCTATCTTTTTTGCTCTGAGGCTTCATACCTCTAAGGAATTCTTCCTCTTTTCTGGAATCCTTCCTTTTATTTTCCTCATGCTCTCAGTGAAATTAGGTTCCGAGACTTATGGGCTTCCTGCCTATCCATTTTTAGCAATTTTAGCCGGGAATTTCTTTGATATATCTATTTTTAAAAGGAAAATATCTATATTTACTAAATTAATCCTACTTTTCACTATTATTACTGTGGCATTTGGTTATACATTTTCTTTTGAGCGAATTGCAAAAGATAGTGATATCAGAATGGAAGCCTCTTACTGGATAGAGGAAAACATTCCCAAAGGAGCAAAAATTGGTATGGATAGGTATCCGGTGATTTATCGTATGCCTTCTATCAATCCCAATAAGTATGTAATAAAGGCTGGGAATATAAAAGAATTGCTTGATGAAGGTATCGACTATTATATTCTGATTTCTGATAGTTGGGGATTTTTTGAACCTTTATCCTTTTTCACTGGAAAGCCATTGGTAAACGATTCTACCGTTTCTCTTTTGAGCTCCAAAGATTTTAGAATAATAAAAAGATTTGAAATTATTCCTCCTTTATTGGGAATTTTTCCACAAAAAAGATTTCAACTTTGCGGTTCTTTTGAATTTATTACCCCAACATTTATTATCTTAAAGTTAAAGAGAGAAAATGCGGCGGAATGAGGATATAAAAATTTTCTTTGACCGTATTGCTGAAAATTATGACAGGTATCAGAAAAGAAATTTTTACTATCATTGTCTCATTGAGAATGTCTATCTGTCATCTATACCCGCTAAGTCGGCAATTATCGATTTTGGCGGCGGTACAGGAAAATTGCTTGCCAAGTTAAACCCATCAAGGGCTTGCGCAATTGACTTTAGTCCTAATATGATTTCGGTTGCCAAAAGACGCTTAGGCAATAATGTTAAATTTGTCTGTTCTGATTTTGTTTCCTTCACCCCTCAGGAAAAATATGACTACGCAGTCATTTCCAATACTCTTGAATATGTTTCCGACATAGATTCTCTTTTATCCAAAGCATATGATTCATTAAATGAAGATGGCAAAATAATTGTAACCTCGGTTAATCCAGTTTGGAGACTGATACTGCGGATTGGAAATAAATTGCATATTAAAACTCCTGATATTGAAAAGAATTTCTTAACTAACAAAGATGTGGTAAATTTTTTAGAGGTTGTCGGATTTGAGGTTATCACAGAAGGGCTAACCGGTGCTGTTCCCATCTATATTCCTTTTATTTCGCCATTCCTAAATTTTCTGATAAGGGAATTACCCTTGTTGAGACAACTCGGTAGCATCCAATATGTTATTGCCAAGAAGAGGCGTTTGCCCCGGGAATATAGTTGCTCTGTCATCGTCCCCTGCTATAATGAAGCTGGAAATATTAAGACGATCATTCAAAAGATTCCCAAAATGGGCAAGGATACAGAACTTATCTTCGTAGATGATGGTTCCCAGGATAGTACTGCTAATCAGGTTGATTCCTCGCTGAGGGATGACATTAAGATTAGATGTATTTCTTACAAGCCTAACCGAGGCAAACTATATGCCATTACAACAGGCTTCCATAATGCAAAAGGGGATATCCTTTTCATTCTGGATGCTGATTTAGCCGTAACGCCTGATGAACTGAGAAAATTCTATGAGGTTATCGCTGAGGGATATGCGGATTTTGTCAATGGGACCAGATTTGTTTATCCAATGGAAGGTAAAGCCATGAAATTAGCTAATTATTTTGGTAATAAACTCTTCTGTTTAGTAGTCAGCTGGATCATAGACCAAAGAATTTCGGACACACTTTGTGGCAGCAAGGCTCTATTCAGAAAGAACTTTCTATATATTTCAACGGGACACGACCCTTGGGGTGATTACGACCTTATATTTGGAGCTGCAAAGTTGAAACTTAAGATACGAGAAGTCGCAGTTCATTATAAAGAAAGAAAATATGGTGAATCAAAGATGAAGCCCTTAAAACATGCCAATGCTCTATTGAAAGCATGCTTCTGGGGATTAAAGAATATTAAATTCTCTCTGGTAAGTAGAAAGCAACGACATTTTTAGTTAAATGAAATGGGTAGATTAAATTTGAAAATACCAGCAAAAGGAACGCTTGTTCCCAGCAATAAAAGCGATCCGTTATTCTATTATTATCATCCACTTGTGGGCTGGTTATATAGACACAGAATTAATGTAGGGTTATCGCTATTAAAATATCCCGTTGAAAGCATCTTAGAGGTTGGGGTTGGAAGTGGCTTGTTAGTGCCAATCCTCACTTCTATCAGTGATAAATATATTGGGATAGATTTAATTTTGCCAGACAGGCTGTTATCCCTATCTGATAAGGAAGGTAAAATGGTTTTTCATAGAATGGATATATGTAAAACCTCTTTTGACAATAACTCATTCGATGCTATAATCTGCTTTTCTGTTCTTGAACATATATTGGCTCTTGATAATGCCATCAAAGAGATTACAAGAATTTTAAAACCCAAAGGGCAGTTTATAGTCGGATTTCCATTGGTTAATTCACTGATGACTTTTTGTTTCCACCTTATTAGTTTCCATGAAAGTAAAAAATACCACATCAATAGTTCAAACCAAATTATTAATATAATATCGAGATATCTGAAAATCAGAAAAATTAAGACAATACCACCATTCATACTCTCTAATATAGCATTGTATACTTGCCTTAAAGCAGAAAAATGAGTCGGGAAAAATAGTATCGAGATTATCTGAGTATTTGGAAAAAACGCCTATTCTTCGAGAGATATCCGGTTCCCTATTAATTGTTGCTGAAAAATAATTAAAAGAAAAAGATGAAGGAAGGGAAAATCTAAAATGAGAATTTTTAAGGATGGAAGTGCCTTTTTAAGGATGTGCTGGTATGGATTTAAGGAATTAAAATTAAAGAGAAAATTGGAGATTTGATGAGGGAAGGGGGCAAGAACAAAAAAATACTTATTTTGCTCTTTTTAGCTGGCTGGCTTTTAAGATTATCTTATCTTTTTCTCCGGGGTGATAGATTCGTCTGTAATTGGGAAGATGGATGGAATCCCATGGCGCAAAATTTCTTAAAGGGAAATGGCTTTTGTATGACCGGACGCCTTGGGGGAGGGCCAGGACAAGTTTGTTATGCCTTCCGTGGACCTGTTTTTCTGACATTTCTTGTCATAAACTATCTTTTCTTTGGAAACAATAACTTTTTGGCAACAAAGATTATGGTATGTCTTATCAATGCTCTTACCATCTTTTTTGTCTATGATATTGCCAAAAGAATCTTTGGAGAAAAAATAGGTTTTTCATCTGCCGGCATCTTTGCCATTTTTCCAACATTTATTTATTTCTGTGGCGTCTCCGCACCAGATATTTTAGGAACTTTCTTTTTAGCCCTGACGATATTTTTGCTTTTAAGAGGAAGTGAGGGTAATGGCTCTTGTTTGATAAATATTGGCAGTGGTATTGCCTTAGGTCTAACAATACTTTCTCGTTCGGCTTATGCCACTTTTCTTCCTTTTGTTCTTATCTGGCAGATTTCCTTTACTTCCTCTCTTTATCGGTGGAAAAAGAGCGCAATCACTCTTCTTTTTGCCCTTTTAGCGATGATACCTTGGGTAGGGAGAAACTACCGTTTGACCCACACCTTTGTTCCGCTTACCACTAATGGGGGTTGGGTCTTTCTTCAAGCAAATAATCCTTATATTAATGATCGGATTCGTGGTGACCTTTTTCCAACGGAAATTCCGACTATAAGGGAGAAACTCAAGGGTATGTCGGAAGTAAAGGCAGATTCCTATCTTCGCCAAAAAGCCTTTTTTTACATTAGAAAAGACCCTTTTTTATATTGCCAGAGAGCTTTAAGCCGCTTTGGTAGATTTTGGGCGCCATTCCCCCATAAAAAATATTACTCATTTTCATATTGGTTAGGCAGTAGTTTTATCTACATTCCCCTTTTTCTCTTGGCTTTTATCGGCGCCCTTTTTGCTAAAGAAAAACAGAAAGTTTGTTCTCTCTTTTACTTCCTCTTTCTTTCTCAAACCATTGTTAATATGGCTACCCGAGCTTGCATTAGATATCGTCTTCCGCTAGAACCTTACCTTATTATTCTGGCAACTTCTGGCTTCTATGCGCTAAAGGAGAGACTAAAATGGCAAAGAAAATATTAGTTACAGGAGGGGCAGGATTTATTGGGACAAATTTGGCTGCCTTTCTTCTTAAAAAAGGAGAAAAGATTAGAGTTTTTGATAATCTTTCCCGGGAAGGAACAGAGGAAAATCTCAAGTGGCTAAAGAGTCTTGAAGGGAATTTAGAGATAACGATTGCAGATATCCGGGATGATAAAAAGGTAAAAGAGGCGGTTAAAAACACAGATATTATCTATCATCTTGCCGCGCAGGTAGCGGTGACCAATTCCGTAACTAATCCCAGGGAGGATTTTGAGGTTAACGCTACCGGCACCCTAAATCTTTTAGAGGCGATGAGAAACCTTTCCCCGGAGAGCATTTTAATCTTTGCCTCAACCAATAAGGTTTATGGGGAAGTCAAGGATAAAAGGATAATTGAAAAGGGGAAAAGATACCAATTTGAAGATCTATCTGGCATATCTGAGAATACTCTTTTAGACTTCTATTCCCCTTACGGCTGTTCCAAAGGAGCCGCTGACCAGTATGTCAGGGATTATTCCCGGATTTATGGATTAAAAACAGTTGTCTTCCGCCAGTCCTGCATCTACGGACCGCACCAATTTGGTAATGAGGAGCAGGGCTGGGTGGCGCACTTTGCTATCTCAAGTTTAAAAGGAAGGTCCATAACCATTTATGGAGATGGCAAACAGGTAAGGGATATTCTTTATATTGATGATTTAATAAAAGCATTTCAACTATGCATTAAAAGTATTGTTAGAACAAAAGGAGAAATCTATAATATCGGTGGAGGAAAGGGGAATAGGATCTCACTTTTGGAACTTATCGGTGAACTGGAGGGACTTATTGGCAAAAAAATCCCTTATACCTTTGCCAATTGGCGTCTCGGAGACCAAAAAATCTACATCAGCGATATCAGAAAGGCGAGGAAGGATTTTGGCTGGAAACCTGTGATTAAGGTGGATGAAGGGTTAAAAAAACTGGTCGAATGGATGAAAGGGGTAAAATGAAAGGAATCACGGTAATTGGAGCCGGCCACGTCGGATTGGTAACCGCGGCCTGTTTTGCTAATCCCGTATTTAATACGGGAAAGGTCATCTGTGTAGATAATGATCAGAGAAAGATAGGTGGTCTTAAAAAAGGGATAATGCCCTTCTTTGAGCCTGGTTTGGAAGAGATAGTGAAAAAAGCGGTGAAAAGAGAAAAACTTTCCTTTAGTGGGAGTATTAAAGAGGCTATCAGTGTTTCTGAGATTATCTTTATCGCTGTAGGAACCCCTTCTAAAAAAGATGGAGGGGCAGACCTTTCGGCTGTTGAGGCGGTTACCTCAGAGATAGCAAAGGCAATGAAGGGTTATAAATTACTGGTGGAGAAGAGCACCGTTCCGGTAATGACCGGGGAATGGGTAAAGAGAACAATTAATTTGATTAAAAGGAAAGAGGTTGATTTTGATCTGGCCGCTAATCCGGAATTTTTAAGGGAAGGCTCGGCAATATTGGATTTTTTGCAACCCGAACGTATTATCATCGGCGCCGAATCGCAAAGAGCAAGAAGAACATTAGCCGAGCTTTATCGACCAATAAAAGCACCGATTATCTTCACCGATGTAAGGAGCGCTGAACTGATTAAGCATGCCTCTAACTCCTTTTTAGCCACAAAAATTTCCTACATCAATGCGATCTCTCGTATCTGTGAGAAGGTAGGAGCGGATGTTAGCCAGGTAGCAAAGGGGATGGGCTATGATTCCCGCATTGGTAAAAAATTTCTCTCTGCAGGAATTGGCTATGGAGGCAGCTGCTTTGCTAAGGATGTAGCCGCCTTTATCCATCTGGCGAAGGAGGAAGGCTACGACTTTAGTCTGCTTAAAGCGGTGCAAAGGATTAATCAAGAACAATTAAACCTTCTTTTCAAGAAGGTAAAAAGACTCCTGCCGACCCTGAAAAATAGGAGAATTGGCATCCTGGGCCTTTCCTTTAAACCGAATACCGATGATATTCGGGAAGCTCCTTCCATTAAGATTATAAAAGAGCTTCTTTCCGAGGGGGCGGTTCTTCGGGTATATGACCCTGAGGCGATGAGGGAGACAAAGAAAATTTTTCCCTCCGCCACTAAACATTGGCGGATTACCTATTGCAGAAACCCTTATGAAGTCTGCAAAGATGCTGAGCTCCTGCTTATTCTTACCGAATGGGAGGAATTTAAGAATCTCAACTTAATCAAGGTAAAAAGGTTGCTGCAAAAGCCTTATCTCATTGATGGTCGCAATATCTATGAGCCGGAAAGAATGAAAAAATTGGGATTTGTTTATGAGGGAGTGGGAAGGGGATAATTAATGAAAATATTAGTGACGGGAGGGGCAGGGTTTATTGGCAGTTTCCTTGTTGATGAATTGGTTAAAAAAGGCCATCAGGTAACCGCTTTCGATAACTTAGAGGCCCAGGTTCATCCCGAAAAAAGATTACCGGCCTATCCCGTATTTAATACGGGAAGGGCGAAATTTATTAAAGGAGATATCAGGAAACTAAATGATTTAAAGAAAGCAATAAAAAATATAGAAATTATCTTTCATTTTGCCGCAGCCGTTGGCATTGGCCAGAGCCAGTACGAAGTAAAAAGATATGTGGAGACCAATATTGGCGGGACAGCCAATCTCCTCGACCTTATAGTAAATAACAAAAATAAAATAAAAAAGCTGATTTTGGCCGCTTCGATGAGTGAGTACGGTGAAGGGGAGTATAGATGTTCCTCCTGTGGGATTGTTCAGCCAGAGTTACGGGTTCTTCGCCAATTAAAAAGGAAGGACTGGGAACCTTATTGCCCTGCCTGCCAGAGAATTTTAAAGCCAGTCGCTACCAGAGAATCAGCAAGATTAAATGTAAACTCCATCTATGCCATCACTAAGAAAACCCAGGAGGAGCTCGTCTTAAATATCGGCAAAACCTATTTTCTCCCGGTAGTTGTTCTTCGCTTCTTTAATGTCTATGGTCCAAGACAGTCCCTCTCCAATCCCTATACCGGGGTAATGGCCATTTTCTTATCAAGAATCAAGAATAGTAAAGCCCCGATTATCTATGAGGATGGTAGCCAATCCCGGGATTTCATTTCGGTCTATGATGTGGTAAGAGCAAATATTTTAGCGATGGAGAAGGAAAAGGCAGATTATCAGATTTTTAATCTGGGTTCAGGAAAAGCAACGACCATTCTGAAAATAGCAGAAAGATTAACCAAAGCAACCGGAAAATCAATAAAACCCGAAATTACCAATAAATTCCGTAAGGGTGATATCCGGCATTGCTTTGCCGATATTGGCAAGATAAAAAGGCTCTTGGGCTTTCAACCGAGAATAAATCTGGAAGAAGGAATAGAAGAATTGGTTGACTGGTCAAAGAGCGTGGAGGCAGAGGATTTTTTTGAGAAGGCAGCGAAAAAATTGAAAGATAAAAATTTAATTTAGCGGTAACATGTCAGTGTAGGGGCTTGATTTATCAGGCCCGCGGGTCGGATGGATCCAACCCCTACAAGTTTAATATGCCGACGAATTTTTCCATTATTATCCCCGCACATAATGAGGAGGATTCTCTGGAGGAGATGATTTCCTCTTTAGAGAGGACCCTTTCCGATTATAATTTTGAAATTGTTATTGTTAACGACCATTCTCTTGATAAAACTGTTAGTATTACACAAAAATTAATGAAAAAATATTCCAATATTAGACTGTTCCATAATATCGGAAAAAGAGGTTTTGCTTCCACCTTAATCACCGGATTTCAAGAAGCACAGGGAGAGTTTCTCATTCCGGTAATGGCCGATGGCTGTGATGACCCGGATACTATAAAAGAGATGTATGAAAAGATGAAAGAAGGCTATGACCTTATCTGTGCTTCTCGTTATAGCAAAGGAGGAAGAAGAATCGGTGGTTCAAGACTAAAAGGCTTTTTCTCTAAATTTGTTGGGAAAAGCATTCATTTCTTAACCAGGATTCCCACCGCAGATATCGCCAATGCCTTCAAACTATACCGAAGAAGCGCTCTACAAAAGATAAAGGTTAAAGAAGGTAGTAGCTTTGCTACCTCAATGGAGGTTGCCTTGAAACTGTATTATCAAGGATGCAAGATTGCTGAGGTTCCAACCAACTGGAAAGGAAGAAAGAGAGGCAAATCTAAGTTTAAAATCTTAAAAATTGCACCCATCTACCTCAAATGGTATCTCTGGGCTTTTTATAAATGCATAACCACAGATAACCACAAAACGTCATTCTGAGTCCGCCAATATTTATTGGCGGACGAAGAATCTCTCTCTTCAGAGAAGTCAGAGATTGCCACAGCCTTCGGCTTCGCAATGACAGCTATAATGTATTATGAGACTTTCCGATTTTGACTACTTCCTGCCAAAGGAGCTAATTGCCCAGATGCCACTTTTAAAGAGAGAAAGGGCAAGGCTATTGGTCATCAAAAGAAAGGAGAAAAGGATTGAGCATCGCATCTTTCCTGCTCTTCTCGACTATCTTTCCTCAGGGGACCTTTTGGTCTTAAATAATACCAAGGTGATTCCAGCCCGGCTCAAAGGAAAAAAGGAAACCGGAGGAAGGGCAGAACTTTTGGTGCTTCGTAGGTTACACCCCCGCCTAATTTCCGGGGGCTCCACTCCCCTTGAGGGAGTGCATCCCCCGGATAGAGGTGAGGGGAAAAGTATCTATGAAGCATTGGCCAGACCAAGAATAAGGGTTGGCTCAACAATCTTCTTCAATGAAGGAATAAAAGCAAAAATCTTAGAAAAGAAGAATGGGAAGTACAAAGTAGAGTTTCTTTATCCGGGAAGGATAGAGGAGCTATTGAAGAAGATTGGCGAGATTCCTCTACCTCCCTACATTAAGCGAAAACCCTTACCTATTGATATGACTTATTACCAGACCGTCTATAGCAAAAGAAATGGAGCAATTGCGGCTCCTACCGCTGGCTTACATTTTACTGAAGGATTTTTGCAGAGAGTGAAAGAAAAAGGAGTGAGCATCACCTTTGTTACCTTAAATATTGGCTGGAGCACCTTTAAGCCAATCAGAGAGGAAGATATTGAAAAGCATCAGATGGAAAAGGAATATTTTGAACTTCCTCCTGGTGCAGCTAAATTGATTAATAAGACTAAAAAAGAGGGCAAAAGAATCATTGCGGTAGGAACAACCAGTGTGCGGGTTTTAGAAACAACAGCCAACACCGATGGTTATGTAGAGCCCAGGAAAGGCTGGACCTCACTATATATCTACCCCGGCTATAGATTTAAGATTACAGATAGCATGCTTACCAATTTTCATCTTCCATCTACCACCCTCTTTCTTTTAGTCGCTACCTTTGCCGGGAAGGAATTAATTCAGAGAGCCTATTCTGAGGCAATCAAAGGAAAATACCGCTTCGCCAGTTATGGCGATGCGATGCTGATTCTGTAAATGTTCAAAGTAATCCATCAGGATAAAAAAACAAGAGCAAGGTTGGGAGAGATTATTACGCCCCATGGAAAAATTGTTACTCCCGCCTTTATGCCGGTTGCTACAGCCGGCGCAGTAAAGACCCTTTCCTCAGAAGAATTAATGGAGATGAACTATAAACTGATTTTGGCCAATGCCTTTCATCTTTACCTGAAACCGGGGGTAGAGATTATTAAGAAATCTGGGGGCCTGCATCGGTTCATGAACTGGAGCCGACCAATCCTTACAGATTCCGGAGGTTATCAGGTCTTTAGCCTAGAAAATACAAAGGTAACCGAGGAGGGGGCCGATTTTCACTCCTCTCTTGATGGCTCTTCCCACTTCTTTTCCCCGGAGATCTCAATCAAGATTCAAGAAATTCTTGGAGCAGATATCATTATGGTCTTCGATGAATGTTTGGGATATCCGGCAGAATACAAAGAGGCAAAAAAGAGCATGGAGCGGACAGTTAGGTGGGCAATAAGGTGCAGAAAAGTACATAAAAATAGTAGGCAACTTTTATTCGGGATTATTCAAGGCTCCATCTATAAAGAGCTACGCAGAAGAGCTATAGAAGAATTGGAGAAAATTAATTTTCCTGGTTATGGGATTGGAAGCCTTTCGGTAGGGGAACCTGAGGAAATGATGCTTGAGGTTGTTGATTCTTTGGTCCCTTTGATGCCGGAGAATAAGCCCCGTTATTTAATGGGTGTTGGCAAGCCGGCTCAAATATTGGAACTAATTAAAAGGGGAATTGACCTTTTTGACAGCAGTTTCCCTACCCAGATCGCCCGCAATGGGAGTTGCCTGACCCATAAAGGGAAAATTATCATCCGCGATAGTATATTCAAGAATGATACTACCCCTATTGATGAGGATTGTAGCTGCTTTGTCTGCCGAAATTACACCCGCGCCTATCTCAGGCATCTCTTTAATGCTGGCGAACTTCTGGCTTTGAGATTAGCCTCCTATCATAACCTTTTTTTCCTTAACCATTTGATGAAGGAGACAAGAAAAGCAATCAGAGAGAATAGATTTTCCTCGTTCTACTCTTTGACAAAGAATACCCTAAAGGGTTAAAATAATTTATCGTATGGAATTTCAAAGTTACCCCTCTCCTCAATCCTCCCCCTCAAGGGGGGAGGTAGGTGGGGGTGTAATTTATTGGACGCAGATAAACGCAGATGACAATGCAACTGTCATTGCGAGCGAAGCGAAGCAATCCCATAGAAGTGAGGGATTGCCACGGCCTTCGGCCTCGCAATGACATTCCTGTGTTAATCTGTGGTTAAAATAATGAAAGGCATTCTGATTAGTTTTGAGGGGATTGATGGAAGTGGTAAGTCCACACAAAGCAGAAAACTATACCATTGGCTAAAGAGAAAAAGGTATGATGTTATTCATCTCAGGGAACCGGGAGGAAGCAATCTTGGCGAAAGTGTCAAAAAGACCTTACTTTATTCTAACCACGAAATAGTACCACTTAGCGAACTATTTCTCTTTCTTGCTGCTCGGAGCCAGTTGGTAAAAGAAACTATCCTTCCCTCCCTTAAGAAGGGAAAAGTTCTTATTATTGATCGGTTTTCCGATTCAACCCTTGCCTACCAGGGATATGGAAGAGGAATACCCAAGAGCTTAATAACAAGGTTAAACAGAGTTATTACAAAGGGGATAAGCCCAGACCTCACTATCCTTCTGGACGAAAGGCCAGAGTTTGCTTTAAAGAGAACTAAGAGCAGAAGGGACAGGTTCGAGAAGGAATCTTTGCCTTTCCATCAGCGAGTGAGAAAGGGCTACCTTAAAATTGCTCTTTCTAATAAGAAAAGGATTAAGACAATTTCTGTAAGAGCAGATGAAGATGATACATTTCAAGAGATAAAAAAGGTAGTAATTCCATATTTGCAAAAATACACAAAAACGTGAAAATTGCAGCTCCAGAAAACATAGATTAGTATTGAAGGAGAATATTTTTTAGCCACATAGTGTTAAAAAAAGGGGGGGCATGGACAAATTGAAAGTTGGCATCTTGGGACTTGGTCGCGGCATAACACACTTACGGAACTTTCTGAAGGTAGAACAGGCTGAGGTAATTGGTGCGTGCGACCGATTCCCAATGCTTCGAGAGAAGGGTAAAGAATTGTTGGAACCTGCAGGGGGAAAGGTAGTTTCAGAATTCGACGAGTTGTTGGCAATGAATCCCGATGCTGTTGTCGTCGCCAGCAACGGCAAGCTTCAGGTGGAACATTCTTGCCAAGCTATGGAAGCTGGATGTGATGTTCTTTCCGAAGTGCCGGGTGCATATACAGAAGAGGAATTCATTCATTTGCGAGACACGGTAGAACGTACCGGAAAAACTTACATGCTGGCCGAAAACTCCAGTTTTCTGGATTTTCTGCGTCACTGGCGAAAGTGGTTACTCAATGGTCGCTTCGGTCCGATTTCCATTGCCGAGGCCGAATATCTGCACTACTTACCCCAAACTTTATTCGCTTCTGATGGTAGTCGCTTTTCTCCCAGTGAAGCGAAAGCACAAGGACGAACCGATTGTAAGCCCATCTGGCGCGCCGACCAACCCCCTATACAGTATCTTACCCATGATTTGGGTCCATTGCTGGAGGTGCTAGACGACCGTTGCGTGTCAGTTACGTGCCGTAGTGCACCTTGGCGATGTAAGGAAGCACCCCTGCGTTCCGACGGCCAGATCGCATTGTTTCACACAGCCAAAGGAAGACTTATTAAGATCATGGTTACCTTAAGCACGCGACAGCCCTCTGGCCATCGCTATCGTCTCATGGGAACAGGGGGAAGCACGGAGTGGTTCAGTTACGAGGGATTCTGCCGTCGGATGGATCGAGACCAGCAAAAAGAGGCTTGGCAGCGAGTGGATATCGGTAGCGCAGCGAAAGATGAAGATGTCAGCACAGGTCATGGGGGTACTGATTTTAAAGTAGCAAAATACTTTACTGAAACCATAATCCGAGGCAAACCTTCACCGATCAACGTGTACCGTGCTATTGAGTATTCACTTCCGGGAATCATCGCCAACAAATCTGCAGAACTTGGTGGCCTGCCACTTGCCATTCCTGACTTGCGCCGCGAGCCGTTCCCCGGTACAACATTTTGGGATATCGTTGGGTTGCCCAAAGTTGAACCTTCGGGCCAGCCATACAAGGGATGACGTGGAAATCTGTGAAAATCTTAACGTTGTTAAAGATTTTTCTCTGTTGTTGTCTCCATTAATCTGTGGTTAAAAATTATGGAAACCGAAAAAATCGAGCGCTATCTGAAAAATTCGATCGCTAAGGGACGCTTGAGTTCTGCCTATCTCTTCTTTGCTGGCTCTTCTGAGGATAAAGAAAAGGTCGCTTTAAACTTTGCCAAAGCGATCGAATGCGAGAAGAGCAATTTTCCCTGCAATAGCTGCGAAAACTGCTTGAAGATTGGATCCTTTATCCATCCCGATGTGAAATGGTTGAGGGGAGAAGGTGTGGTCTCCTCTCTTACGATCGATGAACTAAGGGAAATTCAGAAAGAGATGTGGCTTAAACCTTTTCTGGGGAAGAAAAGGGTCTATATCTTTGAGGTCGAGAGGTTAAATGAAGAAGCAAGCAATGCCTTCCTGAAGACCCTGGAGGAACCGCCTGAGTATACGACACTCCTCCTGATTGCCAAAAGTGATAAGGAGTTTCTTCCTACAATCGTCTCCCGGTGTCAAAAGATTATGTTTTCTACTGGTAGGAGAGTTCTCAAAAAGGAGGAGAGAGAACTTCAGAGAAGCCTGATCACAGATATTAATTCCCTTTCTTTGCAGAATCCTTCGGAGATTTTTGCTATGGCGGAGGAAATTTTACCCCCCACCAATATTGGTGGGGGGCTAGATTCCTCTCTAAAATTGCTCCTATCTTTTTATCGTGACCTTCTTCTCCTTAAAAATGGGGCAGAAAGGAAATTATTGAGTAATTTAGAGCTGATTGATGAGGAGTTAAACTCCTCTCAGATTATGGAACTCATCGATCTCATTATCGAAACTCGTGCCCAGATTCATCAGAGCGCTAACCCTAAGCTTTCCTTAGAGGTAATGCTGATGAATATTTTAAATATTATGCAACCACAGATTAACACAGATATACGCAGATAACAAAGGAGAGATTCTTCGCCTTTGGCTCAGAATGACATCCGTGTTCATCTGTGTGTATCTGCGGTTATAAAAAAGATTTTGGGGATATGGTGGAACTGGCAGACGCGCTAGCTTCAGGAGCTAGTGGTCGAAAGACCGTGAGAGTTCAAATCTCTCTATCCCCACCATTTGACTTTTTAAGAGAAAACGGTATAATAAAAAGATTATGATAAAAAGTTACGAAAATCTGTTTATTCTTGATCCCGGCTTAGGGGAGGAAGAAGTTAAGGGAGAGGTTGAAGGAATTACCAAGCTCATCGATAAGCATAAAGGGAAAGTTGAGACGACCAATATCTGGGGAAAGCGAATGCTTGCCTATCCCATCAAAGAGAAAAAGGAGGGCTTTTATGTTCTCTTTGAGATGAAACTTTTCCCAGAGAGTATAGGGGATATCAAGAAGGAACTCGATTTGAAGGGGAAAGTTTTAAGGTATTTCATTCTTAAAAAATAGTGGCTAATTGCAATAAGGTTTTTTTAATCGGAAATTTAACCAGGGATCCTGAGGTGCGTTATACTGCAGGAGGAACTCCCGTGGCTAATCTTGGATTAGCCACCAGCCGGAAGTACAGGAGTAAGGAAGGGGAGTTAAAGGAAGAGACCTGCTTTGTTACTTTAGTTGCCTGGGGCAGACAGGCGGAATTAGCCGGGGAGTATCTCAAAAAGGGAAGCCCAATATTCGTGGAGGGAAGACTTGTCTATCGGAGTTGGGAGACGGCGAATAAGGAGAAGCGTAGTACCTTGGAGGTAAGGATTGAGAGGCTACAATTTTTAGGAAAAGCTCCTGTGCAGACCCTGGAGGGAGAGGTTACCTATGGTGAAAGGGAGGAAAAGAAAGAAAAGGAAGAAGGAGAGGCCACTTCCGAAGGTATGTAGATTCTGCAAGGATAAGATTAAAGAAATCGATTATAAAGAGATAAGCAGAATTAGAAGATGCATCAGCGGTAGGGGCAAAATCCTTCCCCGCTCTACTACCGGAACCTGCCTTAAGCATCAGCGTGCCCTTGCCCGGGCAATTAAGAGGGCAAGGTTTATGGCGCTATTGCCATATATGGTTCGGTAGGCTCGGAGTATTTCCTCGAGAGGTCTTCTCAGCTATCGCTTCGTCAGGCAGGGTGCTCACATCTCGCACCCTGACCGAGCACCATCGGTGCGAGACCAAACAAGCGTGCCGCTGAAGAAGATAGTCCGAACATATGATGAAAATCGTTCTAAGGAAGGATGTGGAAAAATTAGGAAAAGGGGGAGAGGTGATTGAGGTAAAGGATGGTTATGCCAGAAATTTTCTTCTCCCGAAAGGATGGGCCTATTCAGCGACGATAAGTAATATCAAACTATTAGAGGTAGAAAAGAAGAGGAAGAGAGAAAAGGAGGAAAGGGAGAAAGAGGCCACAAGAAGATTGGCAGAAAAAATAGGAAAGATCTCCTGCACCATCGCCGCTCGGGTAGGAGAGGCCGAGAGGCTTTTTGGCTCGGTGACAAAGGAGGAGATTATTACCGCTCTTTTCCAGGAGCATGGGATCAAACTAAAAAAGCAATCGATCCTTCTACCCGAACCAATAAAGAGGTTAGGGGTCTATAAGGTTCCTTTGAAGTTGGCTCCCGGGATAGAAAGCGAGTTGAAGGTTTGGGTAATAAAGGAAAGGTGACGAAGTCATTCTGACTCCGTATTTAATACGGGGGAAGAATCTCAAATGGCGAGAAGAAAGAGTTCTCCTGTTGAGGAAATAGGGAAGAGTCCACCGGCCAATATCGAGGCTGAGCAAGCACTTCTTGGCTCCATGCTTTTAGAGGAAAAGGCCAGAAATAAGGCGATTGAGGAGATTGCTCCAGAAAATTTTTATAAGGAAGCCCATCGTGAAATCTTTAAGGCAATTGTGAATCTCTTTGAGAAGAATGAGTCCTGCGATCTTGTTACCCTGACGAACAGACTGAAAAGTGAGCACAATTTAGAAGTGGTTGGTGGTTCCAGCTACCTCACAAAGCTTATTGATGCCGTTCCTTCGGCAGCAAATATCGAGCAATATATTAAGATTGTGAGGGATAAGTTTATCCTGCGGCGTCTCATTGAGAATAGCAATAAAATTGTTAATGAAGTTTGGGAAAGCGATGATGTTGATAAAACTCTGGATGAAGCAGAAAAACTTATTTTTGATGTGGGAGGATATCGCAAGAGGAAAGGAGAGGTTATCCCCTTTCGGGAGCTGGTTCATCAGACAATTGAGACGATTGAGGAGGCAGCCGACCAAAAAGGCTATATCACGGGACTGCCCAGCGGATTCTATGATCTGGACATGCGAACCTCAGGATTTCAACCTTCGGAGTTCATTATTGTCGCCTCCCGCCCCTCGGTTGGCAAAACCTCCCTTGCGGCTAACATCGCCTCTTATCTTGGCGCCAAGAAGAAAGTACCTTTAGCCTTTTTCAGTTTAGAGATGTCTAAGGAGCAGTTAGTTCAGAGGATGCTCTGCACCGAGGCGAAGGTAAACCTCCTAAAGTTAAGAACCGGCTTTTCCAAAGATTCCGATTGGCCCAATCTAACAATGGCCGCAGGCAGGTTGCAGGAGGCGCCAATCTTTATTGACGACTCTCCGGCTCTTTCTATTTTGGAAATTAGGGCAAAGGCCAGGCGACTGGTGGCAAAGGAGGGAATTAAATTGGTAATTGTTGACTATCTGCAGTTGATGCAAACAAGAACGAGGATTGAGAACCGACAACAGGAGATTACCGAAATTTCTGCCTCCCTTAAAGCCCTGGCTAAAGAGTTGGGGATTCCTATTATCGCCCTTTCTCAGTTAAGACGGGCGGCAGAGGAACATCGACGGCCACGACTCTCCGATTTACGAGAAAGTGGAGCCATGGAACAGGATGCCGATTTGGTTTTGCTTCTCTATCGCGAGGAGGAAGAAATTACTGACCCCGTATTTAATACGGGGGAGGGAATTGCTGAGGAAGGAAAGAAGCAAGAGCCCACTGAATTGATTATTGCCAAGCAACGTAATGGCCCTACGGGCACAATTAACTTTACCTTCATTAAGGAATATACAAGGTTTGAACCCTGGTCCCCCAGGCAGGAGTGAAGATAGTTTAAAGTGACATGGTCATTGTGAGCGAGGTCCCTCGCTTGTCATTGCGAGCGAAGCGAAGCAATCCGACGCAGTCGTTGCGAGGAGTGGAACGACGAAGCAATCCCATAGAAGTGAGGGATTGCCACGGCCTTCGGCCTCGCAATGACAGTTGCACTGTCATCTGTGAAAATCTGCATCCTATTGAACTTATGACTAATTTTTTGGAGAGACTTGGCAGGAATGGATTAGGTATCTTTTCCTATTTTGGTTCCTTAGGACTTCTCGGTTTTAGAACGGTTGGCTCTCTTTTTAGTTCAAAATTCAGGGGAAGGGAAGTTCTCAAGCAGATGGATGAATTTGGGAACAGGTCTTTTCCAATGGTTGGTGTTATCTCAATACTTTTAGGGATGATATTGGCCATGCAATCGGCGGCTGCCCTCCGCAGGGTAGGAGCCCAGACCTATGTAGGGAGTCTAGTTAGCCTCTCCGCTGTTCGGGAGTTGTCCCCCATCTTTGTCGCCTTAATTATTGCCAGCAGGGTAGGAGCAGCAATCAGTGCCGAGATAGGGAGCATGCAGGTTACCGAGCAAATTGATGCCCTTCGCTCTCTTGCCGTAAATCCTGTAAGTTACCTGGTGGGACCAAGGCTCATCGCGGCTATCATTATGATGCCTGCTCTCACTCTCATGGCTATTTTTCTTTCTATTTTTGGTGGCTGGTTCATTGCCGTCTATGGGATGGGAATAAATTCAAATATGTATCTTTATCAGTCATTCAAATTTCTTCTCTTCAAGGATCTTTTAATCGGGCTCTTAAAGTCCTTTGTCTTTGGTCTCATTATTGTGGTTGTGGCCTCTCGTCAGGGGTTTGAGACTACCGGAGGAGCAGAGGGTGTGGGAAGGGCAACAACGCTCTCGGTGGCCTTCTCCTTTCTTCTGGTTGTCTTAGCCGATCTCATCATTAATGCTTTCTTTTATTTCTTATGAGAGGCTCGGAAAGTTTCTTCGGCGGCACGCTTGATTCCCCCAGCGAGGGAATCTGCACTCTCGTTCCCCCGGCCCGCCTCACATCTCGGCGGGCGTGCCTAATCTCGTTGCTCTTTATTCATCGCAACAGGCACCCTCGCTCGTCCTTCTCTTTTAATGTTCTCCCCACTTGTGGGGAGACACAGAGGGGCGCGAGTCGGTAACAAGGCACGCTTCAGGAAACTTCCTCGCCTCTGTATGTAAACCAGAGAGGAGGAGTGTTTCCGTAAAGAGGCTTTGCTTTGAGGTTTCTTGCACCCACTAATAACCGAAAAGCAGAGCGAAGTCACCAGACGAGCGTCCTCTCGAGGAAATACTCCGAGTATACTATGATTGAGATAAAGGAGCTTGTTGTCTTCTTTAAAGAAAAAAGGGTTTTAGACCATCTGAATTTAGAAGTCAAAAAAGGGGAAAGTTTAGTGATTATTGGTCCTACCGGATGTGGTAAGACCATCCTCTTAAAAACCATTCTTGCACTGATAAAACCTGATGAGGGCGAGATTTCGATTGGTGGCACCAATATTACTAAACTTGAAGAAGGAGAGTTGAATAAATTCCGCAAGAGATTTGGAGTCATCTTTCAGAGTAATGCCCTTTTTGACTCTCTCACAATAGGAGAAAATGTTGCTTTTTATCTCAAAGAGCATATGGAATTAGAGGAAAGGGAAATAGGGAGAAGGGTTGAAGATCTGCTAAAAATGGTGGGTTTGGAGGGCATCGAGGGGTTGAAACCAAGCCAGCTTTCCGGGGGAATGAAGAAGAGGGTGGCCTTTGCCCGCGCCCTTATCAGCAATCCAGAAATTGTGCTTTATGATGAGCCAACTACAGGTTTAGATCCCATTATGGCCGATGCGATAAATAACCTTATTCTTTCCCTGCATAACGAATTTTCTGTGACTTCAGTTATCGTTACCCATGATAGGAATTCGGCCTATAAGATTGCCGATCGCATTGGGATGCTGTATCAGGGCAAAATCATTGGTCCCTTTACTACTTTGGAAATTCAAAAAACGGATAACCCAATTATCAAAGAATTCCTTAGAATATGAGAGGCTCGGAAAGTTTCTTCGGCGGCACGCTTGATTTCCCCAGCGAGGAAATCTTCGCTCTCGTTGCTCCTCACTCGTCCTCTTCGAGGACACCGTGCCCGTTCGTCGCTAACAAGGCCGCTACAGAAACTTTCCTCGCCTTTGTATTTAAAACACTAATGAGAGGACTATTTCTGGAGGCGTGCCGCCGAAGAAATACTCCGAACATACTATGAAAAAGATAACGTTAGAATTGAGAGTAGGTGTCTTTCTTCTTTTAGCTTTTCTTATTCTTGGTGCATTCATATTTTCCAAGGGCATTCTTACCTTAAGGAAGGAAGGATATGAGGTCAAGGTTGCTTTCAATTTTGTCTCCGGGCTCGAACCGGGGGCGCCGGTGAGGGTAAGTGGAGTGCGGGTTGGTGAGGTAAGGGAAATAGAGGTAGTATATGAAGAAAGGCCGAGGGTAATTGTTACCCTCTGGTTAAAGAAAGATGTCAAATTAGGAAGGAGTTCTCGGGTTCTCATCAGAAGCCTTGGCCTTGTCGGAGATAGATATGCGGAGATTATGCCTACCTCCCTTACCGATACCCCCTTAATTGGAGATAAGGAGCTTATCAATGGGATCGATCCTATTCCCATGGAGAGATTGGTCAATTTAGGAGAGGATATGATCCGGGATATTACCCAGGTTCTTGCCGCAGCCAATGATATTTTAGCCGATGAGGAGATGAAAATCTCCTTAAATAAGATCTTTAAAGATCTTTTAGCCCTTACCACAGGAGGAAAGGAATTGATAGCTAATATCAATAGTTTAACAGAAAAAACTGAGGGTTCAGTCACCGCTTTTCGGACTCTTTTAGAGGCTAATAAAAAAGATCTCAAAGCGGCAATTACCAATAGCAAACTCGTGGCAGCCAACCTAAAGGAAACTACGGAAAGGGTCAATAAATTTCTGAAGTTAGCCGAGGAAGGGAAATCAACCCTTGGTAAATTAGCCAAGGATGAGAAACTCTATTCCGATTTAAGGTCGGTATTGAAGGAGGTAGAGGCTTCGGCCATAAGTTTCCGCAAATCTACCGCAGAGTTTAATGCCATTGTTTCTAAGGTTAATACGATTGCTTCCCGGATTGAAAATCAAGAAGGAACGGTTGGCAAACTTATTGCCTCCGATGAGTTGCATCGGGAGATTGTGAGTTTGCTGAAGGAGATTAAGAGACATCCCTGGAGGCTGTTGAGGATACCCAAAGGGGAAAAATAAGGGGGTGAAATATATGGGTTTTAATTTAATCCGGATCTGTTTTGTAATCCTTTCCACCATTTCTGGCTACTATATTACCTCAAATTCTATCAGTGGACTTTTATTTGGTTTTGGAGGCTCGATCATTATCGTGGGATTAGAAAGGCTTCTCCAGATGGTCTCTCCTCGGCAACTGTTGCTGGCAGCATTGGGTTTAATCAGCGGACTTGTGGTCGCTATCCTTCTTAGTAACTTCCTTCTTCTCATTCCGGTAGAGAAGGAGGCCGAACTTTACATTAGGTTTGGCCTCTATTTTGTCTTTTGCTATTTAGGGATAATGATTGCGGTGCGACAGGCAAAGGAGTTTGGCTTTCTTCTTCCCTATTTTGGTGGAAAGAAGGAGAAAGGTAAGGGTATTTTGATCACTGACTCCAGCGTAATCATCGATGGTCGATTATATGACATCTGTAAAATTGGTTTTTTACCCTATATCTTGATCATTCCAAACTTCATTATGCAGGAACTACAGACGATTGCCGATTCCAGCAATGACCTGAGGCGACAGAAGGGTCGCCGGGGGCTGGAAATGCTTGACAAGATGCGTAAAGATTCCTCCTTAGATGTCCGGGTTCACGAGGTGGACTTTCCCGAATTAATTGGAACGGACAGCAAATTGGTAAAGCTCACCGCAGAGATGAATGCAAGACTTCTGACCAATGATTACAATCTCACTAAAGTAGCCGAGGTGCAAAATATTGAGGTGCTCAATCTTAATAACTTAGCTACCGTCTTAAAGCCGAAATTATTGGCCGGAGAAACTCTTCGCCTGAAGGTTATAAGGGAGGGAAAGGAGGAAAGTCAGGGCGTTGGTTATCTCGAGGATGGGACAATGGTCGTGGTGGAAAATGGTAAGAAAGCTGTGGGCAAAACTACAGATGTAACCATCAACTCTACCATCCAGACGGTAAGTGGAAGAATGATCTTTGCTGAATTAAAATAAGATAAGGGGTCAGGTCTCAACATTTGACACTTTCCCTGATGAAGTTAGAGATTTTTTAAATTATTTTACTATTAAAATACTGAATTGAGATGAATCTTGAACTTATAAACGTTTTGTCAAATGTTGAGACCTGACCCCTATGTAACAGTGGTTGTGCCGGCAGCCGGAAAGGGTAAAAGACTTGATTATCAACTTAATAAACCCTTTTTCCTCCTCGAAGGAAAGCCTCTCCTTACCTATAGCCTCCTTACATTAGAAGCCTCCTCTTTTATTGATGATATCATCTTGGTAGTGGAGGAGAGCAGGATTTCAGAGGCAAGGAGATTGGTAAGAAAATACCGCATCTCCAAGGTTAAGGAGATAGTTGCAGGAGGAAAGAGCCGGCAGGATTCCGTTGCTTTAGGGTTAAAGAGAATAAATTCTCTTTGCGATCTCATCCTTATTCATGATGGAGCCAGACCCTTCCTTACTAAAGGGTTAATTAGAAGGATAACTTTAGCCGCAAAAAGGTATAAAGCGGCTGTTGTTGGACTTCCCATTTCCGATACAATTAAGGAAGTGAGAGGTTCTTTTTTTATTAAATCTACAATAAAGAATAGAGGATCCTTCTGGAGGGTTCAGACGCCCCAGGGGTTCAGAGCCTCAATTATTCAAAAGGCCTATTTCCGGGCAAAGAAGGATCATTTTTTGGGAACGGATTCGGCCTCTTTGGTGGAGAGGATTGGTATTTCAGCAAAGATCATTAAAGGGGACCCTTGTAATATTAAGATTACTACAAAAAATGACCTCCTCCTGGCTAGAGCAATCCTGAAGATGAGGCAACCATGAATTGTGTCGGCCTACTCCCCCGTATTAAATACGGGGTTGATATGATATCCAGCATTGCTTTCCTTCGCTTGCGACACAATGGCGAGTAATTAAACAAGAGTATCAAAGATGTATCGCAATTCGGGAGTTACTTATCCACGTGGTTTCAAAGCGGCGGGGATTTCCTGTGGAATAAAGAAAAACAATAAAAAGGATCTCGCCCTTATCTATTCTGATTCAAGAGCAATTGCTGCTGGTCTCTTCACCACAAACAGGATAAAGTCTGCCTCCATCCTTGTTGACCTTAAACATTTAAAAAAGCCAAATGCCCGAGCAATTTTTATCATCAGTGGTAATGCCAATACCTGTACGGGAAAGAAAGGGATTAGAGATAGCCAGGCTATTGTTCAATCACTCGCTAAATCTCTTTCCCTGAAAGAGGAGGAGATTCTCCTTGCCTCTACCGGCAGAATCGGTGTTTTTTTACCGATCACTAAGATTAAAAGAGCAATTCCCAACCTGGTTAATCATCTCTCTGAAGCCAGCAACTCGACTGCACAAGCAATTCTTACCACCGATAAAAAGATTAAGGAGGCAACCATTGCCACTAAAATCTTTGGCCAGGGGAAAAGGGAGGTAAGAATTGGAGGAATAGCAAAAGGGGCGGGGATGATTGGCCCAAATTTAGCCACAATGCTTGCTTTCTTTACTACCGATGCGCTGATTGAACCGGCAGCCTTAAGGGAAGCATTGATCTTAGCAGTAAGAGACTCCTTCAACAGGATTACCGTAGATAATGAAGAGAGCACCAACGATTCGGCAATTATTTTAGCCAATGGAGAGGCGAGAAACAGAAAAATCAGAAAGGGAACTGAGAATTTTTTGAAATTTTCCTCTGCCTTAAATAAAATTTCCCTTGACTTAGCAAAGCTGATTGTTGCCGATGGGGAAGGAGCAACCAAGGTTATTGAGGTGAAAGTCAAGGGAGCCTGGTGTCAGAAGGATGCAGTCCGCATCGCAAAAATGGTTGCCGGTTCTAATTTGGTAAAAGCAGCGATTGCCGGTTCTTTTCCCAATTGGGGCAGAATCATGGCCGCTCTTGGCCGAGCAAGGGGAAGAGCAAATCCAAATCTGCTTGATCTGTCTATAAATGGGATTCTGGTCTTTTCCAAAGGGGAAATTCGGAATTATCAGGAAAAAAGACTGCGGGAAAGCCTTAATAAGAAAGCAATAAAGATTGAGATAAATCTTTATTCAGGTAAATCCCAGAGCACCGCCTTTGGCTGTGACCTCACAGAAGAATATGTGAGGATTAACAAAGAATAGAGCCAACTAAACAATCTCCCTTTAAATTCCCTATTCGCACTTTGATGATCTGATTGACACCGACTTCCTCTTCAATCAAAACAGGAAGATAATGCTCCGAATAGCCAAAGAAATGCCCATTCCTTTTCTTCCCTTCAACCAATACAGAGAGGGTCTTTCTCAGGAAGTTTCTCTTTATCTTCCGGGAGACCTCCTCAGCCGATAATCTGGTAGCTTCTGCCCTTTCTCTCTTTTCCTCTTCCTTAACTTGGTTCGCTAATTTTGCCGCTTTTGTTCTTTCCCGGGCGGAATAACGAAAGCAATGGACCTTAGAAAAGCCAATTTCCTTAATGGTCCTAACTGTATTTGAGAACGCTTCCCTGTCTTCTCCGGGAAATCCGACCATAACATCGGTGGTAAAGCAGATTTCAGGAATCTTTTTCCTGATTTTTTCAATCAATGCCGTATAATCCTTGAGCGAATAGTCCCGATTCATCAATCTTAAGATTCTATCATCCCCACTCTGCAAAGGGATATGCAGATGAGGGCAGAATTTTTGATTTGAGCCTAAAAGGTCAATCAAGGAGCTGCTAATCTCTTTAGGCTCCAGAGAAGAAAGCCTTATACGCTTTACTTCTTTGATTTTCTCTATTTCGGCAAGCAGATTGTCCAATCCTTCATAAGCACCGAGATCAACTCCAGTGAGAACAAATTCCTTATAATCATTTCCCACTAAACCTTCGATCTCCTCTAAAACCTCTTTTGAACTCCTGTTTTTCACGCGACCGCGCAGATAAGGGATGATGCAGTAACTACAGAACTTTTCGCAACCATCCTCAATCTTGATGAAAGCACGCGTATGTCCCGAGAAATTATGGATTTTATTGACCTTTTTCTTAAAATAGCCATTATTAAGTAACCTTTCTCTTTTAACAACTTCTATCTGAGGGAATTTTTCCTTTAGAGTCTCATTGTCCTTTTCCACATAGCAGCCGGTGACAATGACCTTCTGAGAGGTTCTTAAGGAACGATGAATTAAATTTCTTGATTCCTTTTCCGCCCTTTTTGTCACCACGCAGGTATTAATGAGAACAATATCGGAAGACTCTCCAAAATCTCTTATTTCGAAGCCGTTATTCTTAAAGTTTTCCCGATAAATCTGGCTCTCATACTGGTTGACCTTACATCCAAGTGTTACTAAAGCCACATTCATATTATCTCCATCCCTAAATCCAGGGCGGGGGCGGAGTGAGTGAGAGAGCCGATGGAGATGCGGTCAATTCCAAGAGAGGCAAATTGATTGATACTCTTAAGAGTTATTCCTCCGGAGACCTCAAAAATTGGTTTTTCTGGTAAATTATTGGCAAGTTTCACGACTTTTCTAATTTTCTCCGGTTTCATATTATCCAGCATAATGATATCCGCTCCTGCTGTTATTGCCGCTTTTGCCTCTTGATAATTACTGACCTCAATCTCCACCTTCATTTTTTTTGCTTTCTTTTTTGCCTTAATAACTAAATCCTTAATCACTTGATTTTTGCCCCTGATTAAATCAGGGGTTGATTTTTGATATTTGATTTTAATGTGGTTATCCTTGATTAAAATATCATCGAAAAGGCCAAAGCGATGATTCTTTCCTCCGCCAATTCTTACCGCATACTTCTCCAATAGCCTTAAATTGGGAGTTGTCTTTCTGGTATCCATAATCTTTACTCTATTTTTTACTTTTTTAACAAAGAGATTGGTTAAGGTGGCAATTCCGGAAAGATGGGACAGGAAATTTAATGCTGTTCTTTCTCCGGAGAGGAGGCCGGCGCAATTCCCGATTACCTTAGCAATAATCTGATTAGCTTTAATCTTTTCTCCCTCCTTTACCTGAGGAATAAATCTAATCTTTTTATCGATTAGCTTAAAAACCAATTTCGCTATGGGAAGCCCGGCAATAATCCCCTTTTCTTTAGCTAAAATTATTGCCTTTGCCCTTTTCGGTTTAGGAAATAGGATTTTTGTTGTAGTATCCCCTTCTCCAATATCCTCAGCAAGAGCTCTCTTGATTAAATCCTCTATTTCCTTCCTATTTTTCATTCCTTAATTCCTTTATTCTGTCGCGAAGGGCGGCGGCCTTCTCGTAATCCAGGTTTTTGGCGGCGGTAAACATCTGCCGCTGGAGTCTCTTGATGATCGCCGAGAGATCCTTGCCCAAATACCTCTCTTCCTTTTCACTGAGAAAAGGACGCTCAGTTGTTTTTTTGCTTCTGATGATCTCTTCAATTCCTTTATAGATTGGTTTCTTAATTGAAACCGGAGTAATATGGTGCTTTTGATTATAATCCTCTTGGATTTTGCGTCTGCGGTTAGTTTCATTGATCGCCAATCTCATCGATTTTGTAACTTTATCGGCATACATAATGACCTTCCCGTTAAGACTTCTGGCGGCTCTTCCTGCCACCTGGATCAGAGAGGTCTCCGAGCGAAGAAAACCTTCCTTATCGGCATCAAGGATTGCCACCAGACTGACCTCAGGTAAATCCAATCCTTCCCGCAAAAGATTGATGCCAACTAAAACATCAAACTTTGCCTCCCTTAAATTCCGTAATAGCTCTACCCTCTTGATTGTATCTACCTCATAATGAATATATTCAACCTTTATGCCAAGTTCCTTTAGATAGTCGGCTAAATCTTCGGCCATATGCCGGGTAAGGGTAATAACCAGTACCCTCTCTCCCTTTTTCGCTCTCTCTTTGATCTCTTTTATGAGGTCATCGATCTGCCCCTTGGTTGACCTCAGCAAAATCGGAGGCTCCAGAAGTCCGGTAGGCCGGATGATCTGTTCGGCAATCTTTTTTGATTTCTCCCCTAATCTTTTGGCTCCACAGAGTCCTATTTCAAATCTACTTGGGGTAGCCGAGGCAAAGATAACATTTTTGATTAAACTCTCAAACTCCTGATAGGTTAAAGGTCGATTGTCTAAAGCAGAAGGAAGCCGGAAACCATATTCAATCAAGGTCTCCTTGCGGGACCGGTCCCCTAAATGCATTCCCCGAAGTTGGGGAATGGTGACATGTGATTCATCAATAAAAAGTAGAAGATCTTCCGGAAAGTAGTCCAGGAGTACCTGGGGCCTTTCTCCGGGAAGTCTTCCTGAGAAGTGCCTGGAGTAGTTTTCCATCCCATGGCAGTAACCGATCTCCTTGAGCATCTCTAAGTCATACTTTGTGCGGGATTCTAACCTTTCTGCCTCTAATAATTTCTTCTCCTTCTTTAAATTTTTTAACTGCTCGGCTAATTCCTCTCTGATCGAGGAAATTGCTCTTTCTAATTTGCTTTTAGTGGTAACAAAATGCTTGGCGGGATAAATGGCAATCTCCTCGAGCCTCCTTTTTCTTCTTCCGGTTAAGGGATCAATGGTATCTAACTCTTCCACCTGCGTGTCCGAGAGCTCAATCCTTATACCTTCCTCTTCATAGGCCGGGATAAGTTCAATGTTATTTCCCCTTACGCGAAATTTACCTCGCGTTAGATCTAAATCATTTCTTTCATACTGAATCTCTACCAACCTCTTTAGAATCTCCCTTCTGCCAACCTCCCGGCCTTTTTTCAATCTGAGCATCAAAGCAAGATGGTCCTCAGGACTGCCTAAAGGATAGATACAGGAGACCGAAGCAACAATGATGACATCCCGAGAGGAGAGAAGGGCGCTGGTGGCAGACAGTCTCAATCGGTCAATATCATCATTGATTGAGGCATCCTTTTCAATATAGGTATCGGTGGAAGGTATATAGGCCTCCGGTTGATAGTAGTCGTAGTAGGAGACAAAGTATCTCACCCGGTTATTCGGAAAGAATTCCTTGAATTCCGAATAGAGTTGTGCGGCTAACGTCTTGTTATGAGAGATAACAAGGGTGGGGCGGTTAACTTTGGCAATAACATTAGCCATCGTAAGGGTTTTGCCGCTACCGGTAACCCCCAATAGGGTCTGGAACTTCTCATCTCTCTTTAGACCTTCAAGAAGAGAATTGATTGCCTTTGGCTGGTCCCCTTTAGGCTGATAATCAGAGACAAGTTTAAAATTACTACTCATTACCTAAAGATATTAATCCAAAATTCACTTCTTGGCAATACACTTTACAAAATAAGAGAAAGTCAGCGAGGCTTTTAGGTTCGCTTTGAAATTCCATACAATAAATTACGATAATTATATGAAAAAAATTGTTGTGTTGAAGATCGAAAAGTTAATTAATACCTAATTTCTATCCCTTTCCCATCACTTAAATATCTCTTCTTGGCACCCCCGGTAGTTCACTGCAGTTTTGTGGTCCTCTAAATCTTCTTTACGGATAAACCTCTTACCACACCAACTACACTGATAGTTGCTGCCAGTAATTTCAGAGAAGATAACTCTCTCCGCATATTTGCTACAAGATTAATTTGACCCCTGATTTAATCAGGGGCTAATTACGCATATTACTACTAAAGGTAGCGTATAGGATAGTGGCGGAAGTTGCTGCCTACAATGTTAGCAAGTTGGTCTTCAGATATTTTATCTACACCGCTTTCTACAATTATGCCTAAATCTCAATATGGTAATAGTTTTCATTTAATAATGGTAATTTTTAGCCCTTTTTTCTTATATTCTAAGAAATGAGGATCCTTGGTTAAAATCTTTTTGCATCCGGTTTCTAACAAGGAAGCAAGAATCAAGGCATCTAATGCAGGAATCCCTGTTCCCTGGGATATGTGGGAAGCTCTCAGAGATGCCTCTAAGTTCACAGGGACAATTGTGCAGGCCTCTTTTAATCTTTCCAAAAATCTTGACCAATCTGGGAAAGCACCTTTTAAGAAAGCTTTCTCTAATTCGTATACTGTTATAACAGAAACAACTAATTGCTCCTTCTTCCAAATTTGCAATGCCTCTGCCCTCTTATCTCCTAAAGCGTAGAAGAAACCTGTATCAATCCCGGTCAACATCAGATTTTGTCCTTTCTTTATGCAATTCTTTCCATGACATTCCTAAAGCTTTTTTAGAAAGGATGAAAAGAATATCGGTTTTTGCCTTCTCCGTTTTATCTTTTTCTAAAAATCTGGCTATTGCCTTTTGGACCACTCTTGAAAAAGGTATTCTTTCTTCTTTGGCTTTTAACTCTACTCCCTTTGCCAACTCTTCAGGGAGATAAATACTTTCCCTCGGCATTTTCCCCTCCTTTTGTATGATACTGTATCATAATTATTTCTTTTTTGTCAAATTCTGAAAAAGTGTTACCGATGTATCTCATCTTTTACATTTCCTATCTCTTCGGTTATCCTTGGTTAATCAGGCTGGCGAGATAACCGGCACCAAAGCCATTATCAATATTGACGGTAGCAACATTGGGCGAGCAGGAATTAAGCATCGTTAAGAAGGCGGAAATTCCTTTCAGACTGGCGCCATAGCCCACCGAGGTTGGTAAAGCAATAACCGGATGGCTTACCAACCCTCCCACCACCGCCGGAAGAGCTCCCTCCATCCCGGCGACCACGATCAGTACCTTTGCTTTCTGAATGAGATTTAAATGATTAAAGAGGCGGTGGATTCCCGCCACCCCAACATCGTAGATTTTCACAACTTTATTTCCTAAGACTTCGGCGGTTACCACTGCCTCCTCAGCTATTGGGATATCGGAGGTTCCCGCAGAAAGGACAACAATAGAGCCTTCCTTTTTCTTTGGGATTTTCTTGGTCAGAATCTGAGCCTCTCGGAAATAACAGAGATGAGGGAAATCCTTTAAAATTTTCTTTGCTACCTGGGGAGCCAACTTGGTTACCAGAAAGTTTTCCTCCATCCCATTTATTTTTTCTATAATCGCCGTCAATTGCTCAATTGTCTTTCCTTTTCCAAAGATTACCTCAGGAAAGCCCTGGCGCAAGGATCGATGGGTGTCAACTTTAGCGAAACCAAGCTCAAGATAGGGGAAATTCTTTAACCGAGCAACAGCCTCCTTTAAAGAAATTTTTCCCTTCTGGAGATTGAGAAGAAGTTTCTTTAATTCCCTTTGATTCATAAAAACTAACCACAGATGTCATTGCGAGGAGCGTTAGCGACGTGGCAATCTCATCTTGTCATTGCGAGCGAACAACCCCGTATTAAATACGGGGGAGTGTGGCAATCCCTCGCTTCTTTGAGATTGCTTCGTCGTTTCACTCCTCGCAACGACTCCGTCGGATTGCTTCGCCTTCAGGCTCGCAATGACGCGGTTGCAATCTTATTTTGACTTTACTGCCAGAATTCTGATAAGGTCTGCCGCATCCTCAATCCGATCACTAACATTCTCCACCGCCTCAATAACCTGAAAGAGAAGAAGTAGTTGAGGAGCCGCTAAATCAGTAGCAAGAAGAATCCCCAAAAGTTCTCTCTTCTTATCATCCGCTTTTTCCTCTAGCTCCTCCACTGAAGAACAATCGGAAAGAGCCTTTTCTGAGTCATTGCGAATTAAGGACTCTGTTGCCTCATTCAACTTTTCTGCCTCCTCAACTATAAAATCACTATTCTCGCGCAGCCCTTTAAGGAGCTGGGACGGCAGGTCGCTCTTGCAGAATTCTAAAAGCCTCGCCGCACCCTTTGCCCAATCGGCGATACTATCCAATCTCTTGACAAAATGCATCAGGTCCCCTCTATCCAGAGGAAGAAGCAACCCCTCGGAAAGGCTCTTCATCATTTCCCTTCTGAGATCATCCCCTTCATGTTCGGCAACTTTTAACTCCTCAATCGCTTTATCCCTCCCGGGGATATCTCCCTTTTCTAGAGCGCAAAGAGCATCATTTAACCTCTCCACAGTAACCAGGACCTTGGCAATATGCTGCCGGCTATGTTCCAGAACCGCTTTCTCCTCCTTCATTCCTAACCAGGCAAAGATATTTCTACTTTTTCTCATAATTCCCCCCCTTCGCTTTTTATTTATCCACGAATACACACGAATAGAAACTGACACAAGGTGTCATTGCGAGGAGCATTAGCGACGTGGCAATCTCATCTTGTCATTGCGAGCGAACAAAGTGAGTGTGGCAATCCCTCGCTTCTTTGAGATTGCTTCGTCGTTTCACTCCTCGCAACGACTCCGTCGGATTGCTTCGCTCACGCTCGCAATGACTACATCTTCCTGAATTGTTTTATTCGTGTTCATTCGTGGTTACATTTTATTTAAACAGCAACACTGTTTTCAAAATAAAAAAGGCAAATAGTCCCGCAATTAAGGGTGTAGCCAACCAGGCGATGACTATATCCCTGACGATTCTTTTATTCACCGTCTTTATCCCTTCAATTAGACTCACTCCAACTACTGCACCAATAATGGAATGGGATGTGGAGACTGGAATGCCAAAAAGAGTAAAAAGATTAATATTGATTGCCGCCGCAATCTCTACAACAACAGTCATCAAAGGAGCAAGATGGGTAATCCTGAAGCCAACTGTCTCAATAACCTTATACCCCCAGGTGCAGATACCGATAATGATCGCCGCAGAACAGATAATGGCTGCGGGAAAAAAATCTATTTTTCCGATGCCTACAAGAAGACCACTGGCATTAGCCACATCATTCGCTCCCCAAATAAATGCCATATAGGCACTCGTCAAAAGGATCAATCCTCTCAAAAACCGCTCCTGCCAGTGAGCGGGAACTATTTTTGGAAAAAGCCTTTTGGCAAAAAAATAGAGAAAATAACTAAGGAGACCTGCACTTAAAGGTGTTAAGAGCCAGCAGAGAAAGATATCAGTTAATTTGCTCCAGATTACCGGCGCCCCAAGAGCAAGGCCTGCTCCGGCTACTGAACCAACAATGGCATGGGAGGTGGAAACAGGCAGTTTTTTATAGGTAGCAACGGTAATCGAGAGAGCAGCCGCAAAAATAGCAGCAAGAGCAACAAGAAGCGCAAGGGATGGGTCTAACTTATGCAGAGGTACAATTCCCTTGCCGATTGTCTTGGTAACATGAGAGCCGAGGAGAAAAGCACCTAAAAGGCTGAAAACGCTGGTGATGATGATGCCTTCCTTCAGGCTCATCTTGCCGGAGCCAACATCCGCTCCGACACAATTGGCGGCATCATTGGCACCAATGTTCCAACCAATATAGAGAGCAAGAAGGAGAATGACGATTAGCATTGATATTTTAACACCGAGGCAAGGAGGTTTACTTTAAGCGTGCATTAGATGCCGTATGAAGCCAGGATAGAGGAGGCATCTCATAGCGAGCATCTCTGCGAGCGTGCCGCTGAAGTAAACCTCCTTGCCTATCTTACAATCACGCCCGCATACCCTACTACCTGGGTTAAATCACCGGTTACCGCCCCACTTGTCTGATATTTTACTAACTCTGCCTTTTTTGCTCCTAACCTCTTGACTGCGGTAATCATCACCACTACCGGAGTTACTCCGCAGATAGAGATATTTTTTTCTGCCACCCTTTTTAGTAACTCCTCCTCATCTAACTTCAGGATTGCCTCCAGAGCATAATCGTCCTTTTCCCGGGCTGATTTTTCTGATTCATAATGGGTCATATCTGAACTGGCAATGAGAAGAACGTTTTTCTTTAATCTCAACAATGTCCCGGCAATCTCCTCTCCGATTGCCATCAGAGTTTTGCCATCTCCTCCTGAGATGATAATGGGAATAATCTTAAATTCTGAAGAGAGAACCTGGAGGAAAGGGATTTGCACCTCTAAGGAATGCTCATCTTGATGTGCCAGAAAATCCTCTTCAAGATAATGGGAATCCTTCAAAATTTCCTCAGCCACTGAGGTTTATATCTCTACCTTACCGAGGGGTGTATTCCAGATTCCTTCCCTCATTAGAGAAAATGGTTTGCCCACCCCGGTATGGTTTGGCCCGAGAAGAATGATTGTCTCCGGCAGAATGATTCTGGAGTAAACTGCTCCGGCAACCGGTCCGGAGTAAATATAACCGGCATGGGGAACAATAATTCCTTTTGCCCCTCCCCCCTCCTTTATCCTCCCCCTCAAGGGGGGAGGAGGTAGGTGGGGGTGTAAGTTCCTCTCCAGATAGGAGGAAAGAGCTTTTCTCAGCTGCTCGGGCTCTGCGGGATAAAACTGCCCCGCCACCACCGGTTCTCTGACCAAATTTCCCATTTAAATTTTCTAACCACAAGATTTCCCAGATTCCCACAGAAATGTCATTGCGACCCTGAGTGAAACGAAGGGGAAGCAATCTCAAAGAAGTAAGGGATTGCCACCCACCACGCTTCGCTCGTGGTCGCAATGACAGCCATGCTGTCATCTTGTGTCAATCAGTGTAATCTGTGGTTTCGGTCTATTTTTTCTTTTCCACCTCTGCCTCAATAACCTCCATTGCTTTGGTTGCTTCCTCTTTTGGCGCCGCAACAAAGATTATTGTATCCTTCTCTCCTGCCTCAAACTCCTTCTCAATGATGCTTTTGTCATCCCGGGAAATCCCGTATTTGGGAAGTTCGTCGGTAGAAATAAACCCTTTTGCGCCGGTGGCTTCCACCTTTCTCTGGAGTTCAGCAGCAAACTCCGTATCCTCTAAAAGCACGCCGGTAAAACCTTCTGCTTTTGCGCCGATGACTACTCCCCCGGAATCCAAAATACCTTTAATCATCTTTGAATTTGTTGCCTGGAAGAGATGCGTTATCTCCTTCATTATCTTTCACCCCCCCTGTTTATAATTATCTTATCATACCAAAGAGAGAATGGCAAACAGAGAGAAGATATGGTATAATTACCTAAAAGGCTTGGAAAATTTCCTTGCTTTTATTATAAACACTAATGTGAGGACTATTTCTGTAGCGGCCTTGTTAGCAACTCACGCCCCTCTGTATCTCCCCAGAGGGGAGAACATAAAAGATAAAGACTCGCTGGGAATGCTGTGCGAGGAATAACGAGCACGAGACAGCATTGGGTGCGAGATGTGAGCACCCTGACCGAGCACCATCGGTGCGAGACCTGACAAACGTGCCGCTGAAGAAGATAGTCCGAACATATTATGAAACCAATTCTTCAGGTAGCACTGGATTTTGTTGATTTACCCCGCGCCCTCAAAGTAGCCGGGGAAGTAGTTACTGGAGGAGCAGACTGGATTGAGGTTGGCACTCCTCTGATTAAGAGTATCGGCCTGGATGCGGTCAGGGAAGTAAGGAAAAAATTTCCTAAACATATGACTGTTGCCGATATGAAGACAATGGATGTGGGAAGAACCGAGGTGGAAATGGCGGCAAAGGCCGGAGCAGATATCATTTGTGTTATGGGGGCTGCTTCAGATAGCACAATTAAGGATGCTGTTCGCGCCGGTAGGAATTATGGCGCCAAAATTATGGTGGATTTGCTCGGGGTTTCCTCCATCTTGAAGCGGGCAAAAGAGGTGGAAAAATTTGGTGCTGACTATCTCGGAATCCATATCAGTATTGACGAGCAGATGGAAGGAAAAATATCTCTTGAAGCGGTAAAAAAACTGTCTGAAGGAACGAATCTTCCTGTTGCCGTAGCCGGGGGAATTAATTCCGAGAACGTAGTTGATGCGCTCAATGTCGGAGCCGACATTATCATTGTTGGCGGAGCGATTACCAAAGCAGCCGACGCCAGAGAAGCCACCCGGATAATAAAAAAGGCAATGCAAACCAAGAAAAAAATTAAAACCAAACTCTACAAAAGGGTCAGCGAGGAAAATGTTAAAGAAATATTACTTTTAGTCTCTACCGCCAATATCTCCGATGCTCTGCATCGGCAGGGAGACCTAAAAGAAATCTCTCCTCTTTTACAAGGAATCAAAATGGTGGGGAAAGCCTTTACGGTAAGAACCTATCCCGGGGATTGGGCAAAACCGGTAGAGGCGGTTGATGCCGCAAAAAAGGGAGAGGTGATTGTTATTGATGCCGGAGGGGTTGGTCCCGCGGTCTGGGGAGAATTGGCTACAAATAGTTGTTTAGCAAAAAAGATTGCCGGGGTGGTGATTGACGGGGCAATTCGCGATGTAGGAGAAATAAGGAAGCTAAAATTTCCCGCCTTTGCGAGAATTGTTACTCCGGCAGCTGGAGAGCCAAAAGGTTTTGGTGAATTGAACGTTCCGGTTAATGTTGGAGGGAGAAGGGTTTTCCCGGGAGATTGGGTTGTGGGAGATGATGATGGGGTAGTGGTAATTTCTCAGAAGGAGATTGCCGAGATAACAAATCGGGCAATGGATGTCTTAGAGAAGGAGAATCGGCTACGCAAAGAAATCAGAGATGGCAGCACCCTCAGTAAAATTACCGAACTCCTGAAGTGGGAGAAAAAATAAAGCCACTGTAGTGAATCCCGTGTCATTCCTGTGAAAACAGGAATCTAATTGTAGTGGCAGAGTTTACTCTGCTTCTGTAGTCGTCGAGATTGCTCGACAGTAGTAATTGTAGCGGCTTGATTTATTGTATGGAATTTCAAAATTGTAGGGGCGACATTTGCTACAAGTTCACACTACTCTGTCATTCCCGCAGTCAGTAAGCGGGAATCCATAGATTCCTGTTTCCACAGGAATGACAAGATTAAATGTAGTGCGAGGCTTTTGGCCTCGCTAATTTTTATAGGCAATAAATACAGATGTAGTTGGTGCGGGAAGAGATGCAGAAGAGATTAAAACTGGGAGATGTGGCGTTCTGTGAAAACGCTGTGGAAGCGGGGTGCAGAGTCGAGTCGGATAGAGAACCGCCAAGTGGAGGCTCAAAGCAGGTTCAAATCCTGCCATCTCTCAGAAACCCAGGATTCCCCCACAACCTCCTGAAAACCGTCTCTATATCTGCGTTCTAATAGGTTTTCTCAAAGGGATGAAGGGTAGAATACCCATGAAAATGGGGGGGTATGTTAACTTCTGATTACTGAATAATGTTTGAAAAGTT
>DAOVGU010000161.1 GCA_030672255.1 bacterium | reverse complement strand
TTTATTTCGCAGGGCCTTTAGGATATAGTCAAGAGCTGGCCGAATCCCGCCAATCAATTCAACCACAATATCAACCTTGGGATCAGAAAGAACGGCTTCACTGTTTTTAGTAAGAATGCTTTTTGCTACCTTTACCTCTCGGGGAGAGGAAATGTCCTTATCGCAGATACGGTGGATAACAAACCTTAAACCGGTGCGTTCAGTAAGAAGATTTTCATTCTTCTTGAGCGCCCTTACCAACCCGCTTCCAATCGTTCCAAATCCAATCAATCCAATATTAATCGTTTTCATTCTTCAAAGAATACCTACACCCAATCTTTTCAATTCCTTTTTTGCTTCAGCAGATAATTTGAACATATAACTATTATAGCAAATTAGGGGGTAACCCGTCAACAACACATATCTACAAAAGTTGACTGAGAGCTCGAAAAAGAATAAAATGCTTTTTAGAAATGAGGATTCTTAAAATTAATCCAACCCATCCGGAAGAGGAAAAGATAAAGGAGGCAGCCAATTTGCTCAAAAAAGGAGCGGTTCTTATTTTTCCTACCGATACTGTCTATGGAATTGGAACCTTCTATAAGAATGAGTCAGGGATAAAGAGAATATTTGAATTAAAAAAGAGACCAAAAACAAAACCGATCGCCATCCTATTAGCTAATAAGAAAATGGCCTTAGAGATGGTTGAATCAAGCAAAGTTATAGAAAAGGAGATGGAAAGGCTCTGGCCAGGAGCGATTACGCTTCTCTTAAAGGCAAAGGTTCCCCTTTCTCCTCTTCTCAAGGATTCTTCCTCTAAAGTCGGGCTGCGAATTCCTGATTGTCCTCTCATTTTAAAATTGATTGAGCGTTCTAATTTGCCTTTGGCAACCACTTCCGCTAACCTTTCCGGACAACCTGCCAATTGCCAGGTAGAGACGATTGAAAAGGAAATCTTGGAAGGAGTGGATTTGGTTATTGATAAAGGGCTCCCGTCCTGTGGACGGGAAAAAGAAACCTCTGGTAAGGAATCTGCGGTCTGGGACTTTACCGCTGAGCCCCCAAAGCTTGTCCGGGGCGGGGTTCTTTTTGTCTGCACCGGCAATTCCTGCCGCAGTCCGATGGCGGCCGGTTTATTAAGGAAGATTCTCCAGGATAAAGGAAACAAAAATATCAAGATAGACTCTGCCGGTTTCCTGTTTCCTCAAGGAGGAGCAACAAGAGAGGCGATTGAAGTAATGAAACAAGAGGAAATAGATTTATTAAGTCACAAGAGCAAATTGGCAAAACCTCTCCTTATCAAAAACTTTGACCTTATTTTTGTGATGGAGGAAATTCACCGAGAAAGGATTACAGAAATGGTTCCGGAAGCAGCGAAGAAAATCTTTGTTCTTGATATTCCTGACCCGATTGGCAAACCGGTTAGTTTTTATAAGGAAACTTTAAGTAAAATTAAAGAGGTAATGGAAAAGATAGTTCTGGAAAGGATTGAATTATGAAACCACCCCTGTCATTCCTGCGAAAGCAGGAATCCAAAGAAATGGATTCCCGATTACCCCTGCTTACTACCTGCAGGGGCAGGCCAACTTCGGGAATGACAACACATTCTGTCATTCCCGTGTAAACGGGAATCTATTGCGGGAATGACAATTATGCTGTCATCTGTGGTTAAAAAGGAGAATATTATGAAAATAGGAATTGGTAGCGACCATGCCGGTTATAGATTAAAGGAGGAGTTGAAAAAGCATTTGCGGAAGGAAGGCTATGATGTAATTGACTTCGGCAGCAAAAGTAGTAAGAGCACCGACTATCCCCAATACGGCCTCAAAGTAGCCGAAGCTGTCGGTAAAAAGGAGGTAGAAAGGGGCATTCTTCTCTGCGGGACCGGTTTAGGGATGGCAATCGTTGCCAATAAAATAAAAGGGGTAAGAGCCGCCTGCTGTAATGACCTTTTTTCTGCAAGATTAAGCAGACTCCACAATGATGCCAATGTTCTCACTTTAGGCGGTAGAATTCTTGCCTTTGAATTTGCCTGGGAGATTGTTACCCTTTGGTTAGAGACCCCATTCTCCCGAGGAAAGCATTCTCGCCGCATCAACCAGATCAAAAGGATAGAGAAGGAGAGGTTTATCTGAAAAAGATGTGGCCTCTTCTGTTTGACACCTTAAATTCTCTGAGGTAAAATAGTAATATGAAACTAAATAGCCTTTTAGAAAAAGAAAAATTGCCTCGCATAACTGTCTCGGAAAAGAAATTGACTATTCTCATCGCTAAGGATGGCAAAAGATATTGTGCTTTCTGTCCAGAGTTAGATTTAGTGGCTGAGTTGGATACCTTGGCAGAGACAGTTCAAGACATAATTGAGGCAATAAAGGATTATGCTCGGGAGTATTTGGAGGATATTTCCCTTTATAGCAAAAGTCCAAACAGAGCCCACCATCTTCCTTACATCAAGGATATTGCTTCCTGCAGAGACGACTGGGAATTAATGAATCTTATTGAAGTGAGATATGGCCGTTTACAGCTTTGACCAGTTTCGCAAGGTTCTCAGCCGCTTAAACTTCCAAAAGCTCCGTTCCCGCAAACATGAAACCTGGCGTAAAATATTAGAAAATGGAGATATTCTTAGAGTGAGAGTAAGTCATCGCCATAAGAGAACGATTCCTAAATGGTTATTTTATAAGATGCTCCAGCAGGCAGGTATTGATGAAGGAACCTTTCGGACAATTTTAAAGAAGAAAAAATAGTTTTTGATTTTATTTTTTTCCTCAGTTGTCCAGACAACTTGACAAGTTCATAAAATTGAGGTATAATAAAATTGAGGTATAATAAAATTGAAATGGATAAGATTGATATTAGGAGTCTACTGCCCAAATATTATCAACTGAAAGAGATCTTAAGGAAAAAGATTATCAACCAAGAATATCAACCTGACAAAAAAATCCCTTCCGAACCAGAACTTGCCTCCCGGTACCAGGTGAGTAGGTTCACCGTAAACAGAGCCATCAGCGAACTTACCAGGGAAAACCTTCTCTACCGCATTCAGGGAAAGGGCACTTTTGTAGGCAAGCCTGATAGAGTTGAAACTCACACCCATTTTGAGGATGGGTACCCCGCCGTTAATCCTGAACTCTCAAATATTGTTGCCCTTCCCGGAACCTATGTTCATCGAACATTTGACCCCTCATTTGACATAAATATAGCCGGCACTCCCACATTGACCTTTATGCGCGTAGGGAGTCAACATCTGCAGGATTTTATATATCAAGGAGCTTGTGCTGATATTACGGAATACATTAATGAATGGGAAGAGAAGGATGGGATATATCCTCAATTATGGAAGCCGGTAGTGAAGGGCAATCACTACTATGGCGTTCCTGAGTGCGCCGATATAAAACTCCTCTTATACAGAAAGGATCTCTTCGAGGAGGCCGGTATAATAGATAAAAATGGAGATGCTAAACCACCGGCTACCTGGGATGAATTGATAGAAGTTGCTCAAAAGTTAACCTTGCCGAGGATAGGACAATTTGGTTATGGATTCTCCGGCTTAACCCCATATGTTACAGGTTATTTCAGGAGTATTCTCCGCGCCTTTGGAGGTAAGATAGTTAAAAAGGAGGAAAACAGATATTTAAAGGTAGCCTTTAATGATGAGAAAGGGGTTAAAGCTCTAAAACTTATCCAGGACCTTCGCTGGAAATATAAGGTAATCCAGCCAGATCTTATGAAGGACTTGAAAAGTCTCCAGAGGGATTTTGTGGAGGGCCGCATCGCTATGTTAGATTCGGCTCCGACCCAAATAAATAGATGGATAAATGCAGGACTCATAACCAAAGAGCAGATTGGGATGGGATTATTGCCTGCTGGAACCGAGAACAATCTCAGTGAATTTGTGAGTACCTGTTACATCATAAATCCATTCTTTCATCAGAGGCAGATGGAGAGAGCCTGGAGGAGGCTCAAATCCTGGCTCAGCCCCGAGAGCATCATTAAAAGGTGGGAAAAAGAGAGTGAAAAAGGAATACCCAGAATCACCATGCCTCCCTTTAAGAACCTGAAGCTATCCGAGCATTGTAAGGAAATTCCTGCTGAATGGTGGGATGTTATGAAGAAGGCTTTGAGCTCTGCCAGACCTGAGCCATATTTCCAGCGATGGTATCTGGTGAAAAGAGAACTGGCACGTCCTATTCAGAAGGTATTATTTGAAGAGAATGTGCATCCTCAAAAGGAGCTAAATAAATGTGCAAAGGTCTGTAACGAGAAGTGGTTGAAGCCAATAAGATTAATCTAAGGAGGGAAGAATTATGAGGATTAAAAGTAAATATCTGATTGAGAAGGGTAGGTTAGGTGCATCCTGGCTGGCGGCCAGGCAAACCTCAGAAGGAATCTATCAGAGCCTTAAGGGAATGAATGCTGATGGAATATATCCGGACACAGATGATGTCTGCTGTTATTATAAAGGTCCTAGAGGGCTTTCTGCTAATGGGGAAACACTGGCAAGTGTGCGCGCTCTCTCTTATGTGGTGAGAAGATTTATGACCACTGAGGGAGATTTTATCACTTCGCCTGAGAAGCGAGCCGGTGGCAGTTATACGGTGCGGTATTGCAATCTCTATCCGAACGGGTGGTTGATGTGGGCGGCATCTTCCTTAGGCTATTACAAACTGGCGCGCAAGATCCTTGATTTTATGCTTACCTGCAGCGATTCCCAGACCGGAGGATTTAGATCTCTTATTGGAAACCAGTCATCCATCGTAGATTCCAACTCAACCGCCATCTCAATCCTTGCCTGCTTGCTGGGAGGTGAAATAAAGCGCGCTATTGTGGCCGGAGATTTCCTCATTAGAATGATTGAGACACAGCCTGATCCGAGAAAGTACTATATCCGATGGATGCCTGGCGAGAGTCATATAACCGAATACGCAAAGAAGGAAACCAAGTACTATGTAATCAACGCTCCGGAACCGGCACAGTTCTACTGGCAAGTTGGATTGGCGATGTGTATGCTAGCCAAACTTTATGAATTCACTGGAGAAGAGCGCTTCTTAAAAGGAGCTATCCGCTACTACGATTTTCTGATTTCCTGCCACCCTGATGTTACCTGCACTCCACCGGTGGGCAAGCTTGGCTGGGGTTCATCAATACTTTACAGGTTGACCAAAGATAGCCGATATCTGAAGACGGCACAGGCGGTGATGGAGTTTATCTTAAGTTGTCAGCAGAAGGAGGGATGGATCCTGCAACCACCCAATACCTGTTTGGAGGATTCGATCAGAAATGCATTAGACACAACAGCTGAATACATTACCTGGATGATTAACGTAGCTACGGAATTAGGTTGGGAGGGCAATAGATTATGAAAAGTGTAGAGTTATACAAAGCGGCCAATATTGTGGTGGAGAAATCTCTGAGTATTAAATCGGGAGAGGAGTTTCTCGTCGTTACAGATAACCTCCAGCCAGAGGAGATAGGTAGGGCATTGGCAGCAACTGCTGGTTCCAGAGGAGCCGAGGCAATGCTGATGGTCTTCTCCCCAAGGCAAAGAACTACTCAGGAACCTCCAGGAGCTGTAACTGAGGCGATGAAGGCGGTGGATGTAGCACTCTGCTATACATCAGCCAGTATGTTTCATACGTTAGCCCGCAAGGAGGCCCAGAAGTTAGGCACAAGGATAATCGTGATGCCATCCCAGACGGAGGATAGTTTCTTAAGGGCAATTAATGTCAACCTGGATGAGTTAGCTACCCTGATCAATGATATTTCGCAGGAGATATCAGAGGCAAAAACAGTTCATATTAAGACATCTGCCGGTACCGATCTGGTTATGAAGCAGGGAGCTAAGCCGCTTGTTTATGATGGGTTATGCAAAGGGAAGGGTGATTTTGACCTTCTTCCCGCTGGGGTTAATGTTGTTGTGCCAAAGCTTGGCTCTGCAAAGGGAGTAGCGGTTATCGATGGTGCTATCACCGAAATTGGAAAATTGAGCTCCCCGGTTACTTTTACCATAGAGGAAGGAAAAGTTATTTCTATTGAGGGTGGTGCTGAGGCGGAGAGATTACGTCAACTGCTTATAGAACTTAATGACCCTAATGTCTATAACTGTCCTGCAGAGTGGGGCGTAGGAACTAACAGAGCAGCTACTCTATCTGAAAGAAGTTCCACCGCAGAGAGTGAAAGGATCTATGGCTGGGTGCATATCAGTCTGGGGGATAATGCAAAACTGCCTGGAGGGGAGGTAAAAGCACCCATACACCTGGATGCAACGATGAGTAAGAGCACCATAGAGCTTGATGGGAAAACAGTCTTAAAAGAAGGGGAGTTTTGCTTGAATTGCAAAAGATGAGATAAGGAGGTACGCAATAAAATATCCTTACCCTTGCTGAAGCAACCACTTAGACCCAGCCATACTCATAGCCGGTTTCATAGAGCGCAACGATATTCTCTGGGGGGCTGACCGCCTGGATATTATGGCAGGGAGCTAAAATATAGCCACCATCCTTTCCCAAAATGCGAATATTCTCAATCACCTCCTTTTTTACCTCCTCTACCGAGCCAAAAGGAAGAGTACGCTGATTATCTACCCCTCCATGAAAGATTAATTTATCGCCAAAATCTTTTTTTAGTCCCTCCCTTTCCATTCCTTTACATCTCCATTGAATGGGGTTTAAGACATCGATGCCGGCGGTAATCATATCCGGAATAATTTTTCTGACCGCTCCATCGCTGTGATGGAAGACAAAAGCGCCAGCACTATGGGCCAAATCCATCATCCTTTTCATCCGGGGAATGAAAAAATCGTGAATCTGCTGCGGTGAATACATCAGACTCTCCTGGGAGCCCAAATCCTCCGCGACATAGGTAATCATTACTTTCTCGGGAATTGCTTCATAGATACGTCGGGTATTCTCATAACAGAGATTAAAGAGTTTATCCAGACAATAATGAACCATCTCCGGGTTAAGGATTAAATCCATAAATGCCTGCTCCTGCCCCCGCAAATTCTTATAGGTCAAGAAGGGCTCTGAGCCACCACCGCGAATGGGAA
>DAOVGU010000037.1 GCA_030672255.1 bacterium | reverse complement strand
CAGATTACTGATTGTTATGTGTCTACTGCTGCTCGCAGACATTGTAGCCAGTGGTATATGGCTCTCCTTAGTTTCCAAAACTGTTCACAAACAGATTTCACAAAAAAAGAGTGATGTAGCGGTAGTGTTTTTTGGCGATTCCGGTAAAGGTTCTGCTCTGGGTGATGAGACGATGCGCAGAATTAATCATACCGTGGAGTTATATCGTGATGGCCTGGTAGCAAATGTTATCTGTGCTGGAGGAGCAAGACCGAAGAAAAATCTCTATGGAGCAGAATATATGAAGAATGCACTTATATCATTGGATGTACCTGCTAACCGCCTTTGGTCAGAGAGAGTATCGAATGACTCCTGGTCAAACTGGGAAGCCGCCGATAAAATTATTAAGTCTGAAGGATGGAACAGCGTTTGCCTGGTTAGTTCAGATATCCATCTTTATCGATTGCGACAGATTGCATCAACCAATAATCCTTCCCTTATCCTTTCTCCATATTCATATACCACTTGCAAGCCAAAAATTAGATTAACAACTCTCTGGGGAGCAATTCATCATGAATGGAAAGCCTCTGTAGCAAATGCTGTATTGCCAAGGCCAGTTTATCGCCGGGCAATCAATTGGCTCAGGGGATGAAGAAAACCATTAATAGGGAGGAGATGACACATAAGAAGAGATTGCCACGGCCTTTGGCCTCGCAATGACGTGGTCGAATGAATATTTAAGTGTTGGACAAACTCCATAAATAATTGACATCTGTATATATTTTAGGTACAATTGTATATAAAATGTGTACAGAAAAATAACTATGTTAAAATATTTAATTTCTTCAAGACCAAAAAGGAAACTTCTTTCACTTTTCCTCATTCATCCCGAAGAGAAATTTTATATTCGGCAATTAGAAAGACTGATTTCTGAACCTATAGGAGCAATTCAAAGAGAATTGCCTAAATTAGAAAAAATGGGATTGATAAAATCCGAAATTAGTGGCAGAAGAAAAAATTATTTTTTAGATAAAGCCTGTCCAATAAAAGAAGAATTAAAGAGTATTATGCTAAAGACAATTGCTGTTGGAGAAAGAATAAGAGAATTGATTAAAAAAGCAGAAAATATTAAATATGCTTTTATATATGGTTCGATAGCAAAAGGAGAAGAAGACTTAAAGAGCGATATTGACCTAATAGTAATTGGCAATATTGATGAGATAAGACTTCAAAAAAAAATTCAACAAATAGAATCTGAAATTTCTCGGACAATTAACTATAGCCTTATAAACATAGAGGAGTTTAAAAAAAGAGTAAAAGCAAAAGAGCCATTCTTGATAAGGATTCTAAGGGAAAAGAAAATAGAAATAATAGGTTCGGAAGATGAAATACAACCATTTAATCAAAGAAAATAAAATAAAGCAGGAGAAGGCTTATCCTGGAGAGATGAAAGATTTATTTTCTTTGGCAGAACGGGATTTAAAGACCGCAGAATTTGTTGTTACCCAAGATTGGGATTGGGCATTTGCTGTCGCTTATAATTCTGTATTGCAGGCTTGTCGTGCTTATATGTTAAGTGAAGGATTCCGGAGCCGTTCTGTAGAGGCGCATAAAACAACCTTCGAATTTATGAAATTAGCCTTAGGTAAAGAATATTCAGATTTGATTAATTATTTTGACCGTTGTCGAGTTAAAAGGCATAAAGCTATTTATCAGTCAAAATCAGCTATTACCGAAACAGAATTAAAGCGATTATTATCCGAGGCTAAGGATTTTGTAGCAGAACTTAAAGAATTTTGCAAACCTGAATTATAGACTACGCGACGACTCTCTGGGGAGCAATTCACCACGAATGGAGAGCCTCTGTAGCAAATGCCATCCTGCCAAGGTCGATTGGCGGGCAATTAATTGGCTCAGGGGATGAAGAAAACCATTAATAGGGAGGAGATGACGCATAAGAAGAGATTGCCACTGCCTTTGGCCTCGCAATGACGTGGTTGGGGGTTTTGCTTGACAAAATTTATACAGTTGTGTCAAAATAACTTTGTTAAAGTTATAGGATATGAGTAAATACTCAGTGAACACCGTACCAAAAGGTAGTCGCAACCTTTAGGTTGCGCAGGCGCAGGATGAATCCTGCGGCTACCAGCCTACGTCTACTTGAAAATAACGGCTTTTACTGAATATTTACGTATAATTTATGTTATGAAGAAAAATTCCGAGAAGGAGATTAAGGATATTATTTTCCAGTTTTTGGATTCCAAAAGCTACAAACTTTTTATTTTTGGTTCAAGGGCTACTGGAAAAGCCAAGAAATATAGCGATTACG
>DAOVGU010000117.1 GCA_030672255.1 bacterium | reverse complement strand
AGAGATGGTGATGCCGGGGGATAATGCCAATCTGGAGATTACTCTTGTATCCCCGATCGCGATGGAGAAGGGTCTTCGTTTTGCTATCCGTGAGGGAGGAAAGACTATCGGTGCCGGAGCAATTAGTGAGATAATAGAATAGGTTCGGAAATTTCCCTTGCGGCACGCTCGATTTCCCCAGCGAGGAAATCTTCGCTCTCGTTGCTCCTCACTCGTCCGCCTTTGGCGGACACCATGCCCGCTTCGTCGCTAACAAGGCACGCTGCGGAAAACGTTCCGAACCTATGGGAAAAAGAGAAAAAAAGATAGAAAAGTTAAAAGTGGCCGAAAAAAAGAGAATTCGGATTAAACTGAAGTCTTACGACCATAGACTTCTGGATCAATCAGTAAGAGATATTGTGGAGATTGCCAAGAGGAGTGGAGCGAAGGTCTCCGGCCCCATTCCCCTGCCTACTAAAAGGGAAGTTTTTACTGTACTGCGCAGTCCCCATATAGATAAGAAAAGCAGAGAGCAGTTTGAAATTCGTATCCATAAAAGGTTAATTGATTTTGTTAATCCTTCGCCAAAGATTGTTGACGCTCTCAGCAAACTGAATCTACCGGCTGGTGTTGATGTGGAAGTAAAAGGATGATTGGGATTTTGGGTAAAAAAGTTGGGATGAGCAGGCTGTTTACCGATGAGGGTAAGGCAATTGGTGTGACGATGATTAAGGCTGGCCCTTGCTATGTCATCCAGCAGAAGACTATAAGTAAGGATGGATATAATAGCCTTCAGATAGGCTTTGAAGAAAAAAGGGAGAAACTTACACCTTCTCCCCAACTTGGCCATTTTAAAAAGGCAAAATTACCCCCTTTAAGATTTGTCCGGGAATTTCGTGTGGAGGAAGAGGGGCTTAAAAAATTTATTCCGGGAAGCCAAATAAAGGTCGATCTCTTTAAGCCGGGAGAGAAGGTAGATATCACCGGCACCACAATTGGGAAGGGATTCCAGGGTGTGGTGAAGCGCTGGGGATTTAAAAGTGGGCCAGCAACCCATGGTTCTATGTCTCATCGTGCTCCTGGCTCTATCGGGCACACCGATCCCGCTCGGGTTTTAAAAGGCACAAAGATGTCCGGTCATATGGGGGCAAGAAAAAAAACCGTTTCTCATTTAGAGGTCGTAAGAGTTGATACGGAGAAGAGTCTTCTGGCAGTGAAGGGGGCGGTCCCGGGAGCTAAAGGCGGTTATCTTATTATTAAAAAAAGTAAATGAAAATCAATATTTATAATATGAAGGGGGAGAAGGTTAAAGAGGAAATTGAGTTAGAGGACCAAACTTTAAATAAGATTCATCCACCTTTGATCCATCAGGAAGTAGTTTCCTATCTTTCCCATCAGAGACTGGGTACCGCTTCCGCAAAGACAAGAGCAGAGGTTTCCGGTGGAGGGAGGAAACCCTGGCGTCAGAAAGGAACCGGAAGAGCCAGAGCCGGTTCAATACGCTCTCCCCTCTGGAGAGGTGGTGGGATTACCTTTGGTCCAAAACCACGCAGTTATGGTCTTGCCCTTCCCAAAAGGATGAAAAGAATAGCAAGGAGAAGCGCTCTTGCGGCCAAGATTAAAGGAGGTAACATCCTGGTTATCGACCAATTAAGCGTGGAAAGACCAAAAACTAAGGAGATGGTAATATTATTAAGGAATCTGAATATAAAAGGGAAGGTTCTTTTTCTTCTTGATAATCCTGATCAGAACCTGGAGAGGAGTTTAAGAAATATTAAGGATGTGAGATTCGGCCTCTGGAAAGATTTAAATACCTATCAGCTTATAAATAGCGATAGAATCATCGTGACTAAGAAAGGATTTAGCGGGCTATGCAAGAATATGAGATTATCAGGTATCCAGTAATTACGGAGAAGAGCACCAGTATCTTTGGACCAGAAAATAAATATTGCTTTGCTGTAGATAAAAGAGCAAATAAGCAGAAGATAAGAAAAGCGATAGAATCTATTTATAAGGTAAGGGTTCTTAAGGTCAATGTCATTAAAATGTCAGGAAAGAAAAGAAGGGTGCGCCACCAGCTGGGGAAAACCCCGGATTGGAAAAAGGCGGTTGTTACCTTAAAGGAAGGAGATAAAATTGACTTTGCGTAAATATAAACCGGAAACACCGGGCACGAGATTTCTTACCCTTCCGGACTTTAAAGAGATTTCAAAGAAGTCCCCGGAGAAATCGTTGCTTTTACCTCTCAGGAAGAAAGGGGGTCGGAATTTTTCTGGAAGAATCACGGTGAGACGTCGGGGTGGAGGGCACAAACGAATGTACCGCATTATTGATTTTCAAAGAAAGGAGGTCCTTCCGGGTAAGGTGATTAGTATTGAATACGATCCTAACCGCTCGGCAAGAATTGCTCTTATCCAATATCCTGATGGAAAGAAGCGGTATATCCTCGCATCCTCTGATCTTTTTGTCGGTAAGAAAATTGGGAGTAGCAAGGAGGCAGAACTAAAGTCTGGAAATCGGCTTCCCCTTGCATCTATTCCGGAGGGAACCCCGGTGTATAATATTGAGTTCAGGCCAGGAGCAGGAGGAAAGTTGGTAAGGGCCGCGGGGACGAGTGCTATAATCATGTCCAAGGATGATAAGTTTGCTCAAGTAAAACTTCCCTCCGGAGAAATTAGATTGGTTGACCTCCGTTGCTTGGCCACAATTGGTCAGATCAGTAATCCTGAGCATAAATATGTCTCCCTGGGGAAGGCAGGAAGGAAGCGATGGAAAGGGAAAAGGCCAAAGGTAAGGGGCGTAGCGATGAATCCGGTTGATCATCCCTTAGGTGGTGGGGAAGGAAAGAGCTCTGGCGGCAGAAATCCCGTTACTCCCTGGGGAAAGCCAACCAAGGGATACAAAACGAGAAAAAGACATAAATATTCCGATAAATATATTTTGAAGAGGAGGTAAAAATGGGCCGTTCCTTAAAGAAAGGTCCCTATCTGGATGAGAAGCTTCTAAAAAAGATTAAGAAGCTGAAAGATAGGGGGAAAAGAGAGCCAATCAAAACCTGGGCGCGACGCTCCACCATCCCCCCGGACTTTGTTGGCTATACCTTTAATGTTCATAATGGAAAGACATTTATTCCTGTTTATATCACGGAGAATATGGTCGGCCATAAATTGGGTGAATTCTCTCCCACAAGAATCTTTCGTCGTCATGGTGCCCATACCGAAAGATCATTAGAAAAAACTTAAAGAAGAGAATTGATATTAGATGGAATATCAGAAAATTAACAAGATTGGTATATTATTGATTGTGCTAAACAGGTAGGAGGTATGTCGTGTGATAAGACTCCTCCACTACCCTGTCAAGGTGGATAAATAATATGAAAGATAGTTTTTTCAACAAAATAATTAAAGTATCATTTTTAGGACAACTGCCGGGTGGAAGAAGATACCACTTTTCCAAACGGTTTATTAAACTTCTTCTTTTAGTAGTACTTTTTAATGTATTTGGGAAAATATTATATTTTAATCAATTTAACATTCAGCTTAAAATTCCACATCAGCCAACAAAAATAGGGGTAATTATAGGTTTTCTTATAGCATTATACACGCTCCAGTTGAAAAAACAGTATTCAGAAAAAACTGCCGCTCAGATATGGCTATGGCTCAGTCTTACAATTATAGCGGACTCATTCTGGGGCTTATTTTATTTAATGTCAAAGAACTTTCTTTTACCCATTTTAGTATAAATATAATGTGTAACGGATTGATTGTTAGAGCCTGTTTTGCCCATATAAAATACTTAAAGACTCAAACTTTATTGAAAAAGTGTGCTATAATTTAGTAGAATTGTTCTTTGAAAATTAAACACATAGGGATGGAGTAGACCTGATTCCTGTGGAGACACCTCCTACTTCTATGATGGAGACAATATCCTTCTCGAGTTAGATTCTCAGAATAGGACATTAGCCAGATACACAACAGGAATGGGAATAGATGAGTGGATATCCAAGACAATTTACCCCTCCACTTTTCCTCTCCCCTCGAGGGAGAGGACGAAGGTGAGGGGGAAGACTAAAACAATTTATTACCACTACGATGGGCTTGGTTCTGTTGTTGCTCTTACCGATAAGGGGGGGAATGTAGTAAAGAAGTATAATTATTCCCCCTTCGGTACTCTTGTTCCTCAAGGAGTTGCCTCTCCATATCTCACTCCAGCAAGAGAAAGACTGCACAAACATTTCCCACCAAGCAGAAAAAACACCATCACCTATACCGGCAGGGAATATGACCCAGACTCAGGCCTCTACTTCTACAGGGCAAGGTATTATGATAGTAGGGTGGGGAGATTTACAAGTAAGGATCCAATACGTTCTATTAATCCTTATGTTTATGTGGGGAATAATCCGATTAACTATACTGATCCTTATGGGCTCCAAAAAGAAGGAGAGTTTCCTTGTGTTACACCAGTTCCTCCAAAAACACCCACTCCACCTCTTCCTCAAAAGTATGATCCCACCAGAAAAAATCCATGTGAGAAATTTAGGAAAACAGGAAGAGGTTGTATTGAATGCTGTTATTATCTCTTCACTCCTCCCTTCCCAGTGGAAGTGGCAATCTTTGGTGCAACCTCGCTTACAAAATGTATCGGGGAGTGTGTGAGTCACGGATTTCATGACTAAAAAGAAAATGAGTAAGACCTCAACTATCTTTCTATTAACTTTTTGTATATTAATTACTAATGGAATAAATAACCTTTATTCGGAAACCCATAAAAATTCTAATATTGGTTCAATGCGTTATCTAACTTTGTCTCCAGACGGTAGCCAAATTGCTTTCCTTGGGTGTCGTAAGGATACCTGTGAGAATAAATTTTGTTTATGGAAGTTAAAAATAGATAACCCCCAATCTTTACAATCTATATGTAGCAAAGGAG
>DAOVGU010000156.1 GCA_030672255.1 bacterium | reverse complement strand
AAGGGATCCTTTTATTTAAAGTAACTGATGCTCACAGATTAAAGTGAATTCGGAGATTTTATTTATCAAGAAGAAGTTTTTAAAAAATTTAACAGAGAGATCGGAAATTGAGAAAATTTAGTTATGATTAAGATAAGTAGGGAAGTTGATATAGCAAACATTGATTATGCTTTTGAAAGTGCTAATTTATTAAATGTAACTCAATCAGGATATAATAAAATAGGTTTTAGTTTAAACAGATCTCAGCCGTATCCATGTTGGTTTTATTTTAGTATTCTAAAAGGAGCATTAAATCAAGAGATAGAATTTATTTGTGAAAACTGGAGGGATCAATCTATTTGTTGTGGTTACGATAAATCAAAAGCAGTTTATTCTTATGATGGGGGACAGACTTGGAACAGATTTTCAAATACTGTGCCTAAGTGGCAACATAAATTTACCCAAGATAGTGTTTTAATTGCATGGACTTTCCCTTATCTATATTCAAAATTACAATCTTATTTAGATACTCAAGATAGTTTAGGAAAAGATTATTATAACCGTCTTACTTTTAATGAAAAAAGTGTTGAAGGAAGAAATCTTGAATTAATAACAATTACAAATTTTTCTATTCCGGAAAGTGAGAAAAAAGTTATTTGGTTAATAACAGGACAGCATCCGGAAGAAACTAATTCTATGTGGCAACTAAGATATATGATGGAATTTTTATTAAATGAAACAAATGAAATAGCAATAAAATATAGAAATAAATATATTTGGAAAATATTTCCAATGATGAATCCAGATGGAATTTATCATGGATTTTCAAGATATAATGCAAATCTTAAAGATTTGAACCGAGAATGGGATAATGAAGAAGGGAATTATGAACCAGAAGTAAATGCAGCATTTGGTTATATTAAAAGCTGGATGAATGCAGGAAAATCAATGGATTTATTTATTGATATGCATGGTATAGGTGGTTATTCAGTTTGGACTATGCCTCTCGAAAAAGTTGGGCAACAAGTTTACAACAATATTCAAACTCTCGCTTCTTATTATAAGACTATGACTTTTTATTCCTCCTCTGCTGACAACTATATTGCAGGTCGTTCAGTTGACAAAATAATAAAAGATCATAAAGTAACGGGTCTCACATCAGAGAATAGACCTCAAGATCCTTCAGTAACACTGGAAATATTAAAAGACCAAGGCATAAAGACACTAAGTGTCTTTGATGTTTATCTTTCTAATTTGAAATAAACCCAAAAGTTTGGAACATTTAACTACTTACCAACGCAGAAGCGAGAGAAGATTTCATTCAGAATCTCATCGGTTATATTTTCCCCTACTATCTTATTGAGATTTTCTAAGCCCTCTCTTAAATCCAGGGCAATAAATTCTAAGGATTCTTCCCGGTAAGTAGTTTTTAAAGTAGCTTTAACATTTTTAGCCATAGAGGATAGAAGTTCCTGATGTCGGGAATTAATAATTAAGGCTTGATCAGAAGAATAAACCTTTCCTTCCCAAACAAGATCATAAATTATTTTCTCTAAATCTTCCAATCCAATTCTTTTTGTAGCAGAAATCTCAACAATTTTTCTTCCGTTGCCCAGATTCTTTAATCTTTCCTGGTTTATTTTCAGGGGTAGATCGATCTTATTTAAGATAAGGATGGACTTTTTCTCTTTCGTTTTCTTAATTAATTCTAAATCCTCATTTTTAAGAGGTTGGTTGCTATCGATGACTAAAAGAATGAGATCGGCCTTCTCCAGCCAATCCCTACTTCTTCTCACTCCTTCTACCTCGATAGTCCTGGTTGTCCTCCTGATTCCCGCAGTATCAATCACCCTTAAGGGAATCCCATTTAAGTTCACTATCTCTTCAATTGTATCTCTTGTTGTTCCAGGAATTTTAGTGACAATCGCCCGCTCCTCTCTCAGAAAGGCATTGAGAAGGCTTGACTTTCCGACATTTGGTCGTCCTACGATTGCGGTGCTAATTCCCTGATGGATAATCTTCCCACTCTCAGCCCCTCGGAGTAACCCTTTTATCCTCTTTTCTATTTCCCTGAGTTCCTCTTTAATCTGGCGATAGGTAATAGATTCTAGATCTTCCTCAACAAAGTCAAGCGAGACCTCAATCCTCGCCAGAAGAGAAACAACCTTTTCCCGGAGCCTCCCAATTTCTTGCGAAAGATAACCCTTTAATTGCAAAAGGGATACCTCCAAAGCCCTTTCTGTCTTTGAGTTAATAATATCGATGACCGCTTCTGCCTGGGCCAAATCAATCCGGCCATTAAGGAATGCCCTTTTGGTAAATTCACCGGCCGTTGCCAGGCGAGCCCCCTGTTTCAAGCAACAATAAAGAACCTTTTTTAAGGGAAGATAACCCCCATGACAACCAATCTCGGCCATATCCTCTCTGGTATAACTACGCGGTCCACGCATAATTGTAAGGAGTACCTCATCAATAACCCTGCCGTTATCGACGACATGGCCATAGTGAACAGAGTGGCTGGAAAAGGAGAAAACCTTTTCCTTTCTTTTACTGACAAAG
>DAOVGU010000085.1 GCA_030672255.1 bacterium | reverse complement strand
TAACTCCTTCAGAAAATCTCTTGCTGGACGCGTATGCCCCTTTTTTACCTCATCTTCTGCCTCGGATAATAGAACTCCCAAGTTCAATGCTTTTAGTTTCCTTTCAAAAACCTCAACATCAAATAATACCACATCGGGTTTCCCGTTGACGGTTATAACAACCGGCCGTCCCGTATGATGTATTTGTTTAAAAATCTTACGCGTCCTTCTCTTTAAATCAGAGACCGATTTAATATCTTCAGTAATGCTTATAGACATCTTATTTCACCCCCTTTTTAACACTAAATTTATCATTCCAAATGATACCTTATTTTATCTATTAAGTCAAACAATTGTATAAGATGGGTACATAGATAATACTTTCTGATGTTTTGCTATATTTTTAGGATAGGTATTTCTTAAAGAAACTGAAGGCCTGTCTTCCGGAGAAGGAATGCTTCCCGGGGAAAATTTCTATCCGGAGACTATCCTCTGCTTTGGCAACCCGGTAGGCCTTCTTAACAATCTGGTGGGCTTTTCTGGCGGAATGCAAATAAAAGCAGGTGTCGGTTGCCCCACTTTCGATTAAAAGAGGTTTAGGAGCAATCGCCGCGATTACATCCCCAACATCGGCATATTTGTAAAGATAGGGAACAAGTTGCGAGCCGCAAAAATTTGCGCGGTTAATCGCATAATGCTCGGTAGTGGTTGCATAACAGATAATATCCGCGGCTCTTATCCTTTCGTCAAGAAGACTAATGTAGGTGGTCATCGTGCCGCCAAACGAAAGTCCCATACAGCCAATTTTATTTCTATCCACCTCTTTTCGCGTTATTAAAAAATCAATGACTCTCATCCCATCAAAGATATTTGCTCCTAATAAGGTTCTTCCCAAAATGAGATGCTGGATAAAATGAATGTTGCATTTATCCCTTGGCGTATAAGGGTTAATATAACCAACCCTTTCCCCAAAACTGCGCCAGTCAGGACAAACTGTAATAAAACCTTTTTCCGCCATCTGTTCACCGTAGTTGTAATTTGCCTCTCTAATTACCTTTTCTCTTTCCCCTTGATTATAGGTTACCCCGGCGACGTTATCCTTGGCAAAGTCATTATGTCCATGGCAACAGAGAATGGCGGGTGCCTTTTTCTTCATTCCTTTGGGAATTAAAAGATACAAAGGGACGTAGCAATCCTTTTCGCTCTGGATAATCCATTTCTCCCGGATATATTTTTCCTTCTCCTCCCGGCTACAAAAGTCAGGTTTTAAATCTGCCGGCTTCGGCCATTTCCCTAAAAGTTCCTTTATTTTTCCCTTTAATGCTCTTTGCCAGGAGAGGAACTCCTCTTTTGTTTTTTGCTCTTTAAAGGCTAAAGAAGGTTTTGTTCTTTGATATAACTTCTTCACAAAATTATCGGTGATATAATCGGCATCAACCATTTCCTTCCCCCTATTTAAATTGGTAGTGGCAAAGCTTGCTTTGCATTAGGGCTTGATTTATCAAGCCCGCGGGTTCAATGAATTGAACCCCTACAATGTAGGGGCGACATTTATGGCGCCCGATATGTCAGCGAAATGAATACCGAAGCGAAGACTTTGCTGTCTAAAAGCAAATTCTCAATTTTTGCGTATTCATCCGGACTATGAGCCGTTTTCTCCACCTTACTCCAGACGACCGCCGGATAACCGAGTTTCCGTACGAAAGCAGCGCAGGTGCTCCATCCAACCCCCCTTACTCTTGGTTTTACACCGCAGACTTTCTCTATCGCTTTCTCCAGGACCTTTACTATTGGGCTGTGTCTTTTAGTTTTTGTTGCCTCTTCCTTTTGAATAATTTTTATCTTAATCTTTACCTTCTTTTCCTTTTCTACCTCTTTTTTGATTTTTCCCAGGAACTTTAAGATTTCGGAAATTTCGTAGCAAGGCAAAATTCGGCAGTCGATGTAAAATGTATCGGTGCCGGGAATGGTATTGATATTGGGAATATTTTCCAGTCTTTTAGTCGGCTCAAAGGAGGAATAAGGCGGTTCGTAGAAAGGGTCCTTCTTGCCAAAGGCTTTCCGCAGATTTTTTAGCCTGCCAATAAAATAGGAGCCAGCCTCCAAGGCGTTGATTCCTTCGTCCGGTATGCTGGCATGGCATTGCTTACCAATTGTTTCAATCTGCAGCCAGAGCAAGGACTTTTCCGCTACCTGGATCAGAGAGCCATCCGGACTTCCGCCATCAGGAACAAGGAAAATGTCTCCTTTTTTAAAGACCTTCCTCTTAACTAAATATTTCATCCCATATTTACTGATCGTTTCTTCATCGGAGAGAGCAGCAAAATAGATATCCCTTTCCGGAGTGAGTTTTAAATTTCTTATCGCTTTGAGGGCAAAAAGAGCAGCGATAAGGTCCTGGCCATTATCCTCAGTGCCCCGACCAAAAATTTTGCCCTGCCTGATCTCCGGGGCAAAGGGGGGACTTTTCCATAATTTAAGGTCTCCCGGGGGAACAACATCCAGGTGGGTAATAATCCAGAGCCGAGGGCTCCCCGATTTCCTTCCCTTTATTTTAGCAATGAGATTTGGTCTTTTCCCCTGCCGGCTGGGGGCATCGTAATGGTAGAGTCTATCAAATCCAATATCCTTACAAAGCTCTTCTACGAATTTGCTCTTTTCCGCCTCTCCCTTTCCGCCTGATTTTGGGCTGATCGCCGGAATTTTAACCAATTCCATTAAGGAACGGGTCATCTCCTTTTTCAATTTAGTTAATTCCGCAAAAATATCCTTCTCCATTTTTAATAAATATAACAGAAAAGAGCCTTTATTGTCAAAGTTGACCCCGTTTAGAGACGGGGTTGACAGAAGCAGATTTTTATGGCAAAATAGTTTACCCCGCTTAGCCCCTGCCCAGAATCAAGCAGGGGTAAATCTCTAACGGGGTTTAGATGGCAGGAGAGACTCGCCTTAGGCGAGAGCCGAAGGGGCAAAACTCTCAGGCAAAAGGAGGAAAACGTGGAAACGACAATAAGAGCAAAATTTAGTAAGGGGGTTATTGAGCCCCTGGAGAAGCTGGAATTGGAAGAGGGAACAGAAGTAAATATTACTCTTTCTGTTTTACCCAAAACAGAAAATAGTCTTAAAAGTCTTAAAGACACAGTTGGAGCTTGGAAGGGGACAATCGATACTAAAGAGCTGAAGAAAAATATCTACTCCGACCGCTTAATTAAAACCAGGCCAGAGCCAAAACTATGAAATATCTCATTGATACTGACTGGGTTATTGACCACTTAAATGGGGTAGAAAAGATAACTAAAAAGTTAGAAGAATTAGCTCCTCAGGGTCTATCTTTGAGTATTGTTTCATTAGCCGAACTTTACGAAGGAATCCACTCATCGACTGATCCTGCCAGGAATGAAAAAGCACTTAAAAGACTTTTGGAGGGAATTCCAGTTCTTGAACTCAATGAGGAAAGTAAATATTCAGTAAAGTAGGTTCCATCCTGTCATTGCGAGTCCGCCTCAGGCGGACGTGGCAATCCCATCCTTGAAACAGCGAGATTGCTTCACTTCGTTCGCAATGACGTGGTTCACTGAGTACTTACTGAGGAAATTTGCAGAATCTTTGGCAAAGAAAGAGCAAGATTGAGGGAAAGAAAGGGACTTATTGGAGATTTTGACCTTTTAATTGCCTCAATTTGTCTTCACTATGGCCTAACTCTCCTAACCAACAATATTAGACACTTTGAGAGAGTGAAAAATTTAAAGATTCTATCCAGTTCTCAATAATAATCTTTATTTTTCAATTTGGTCAATTCCGCAAAAATATCCTTCTCCATTTGCTTACTTTCTACTGGATAGACAGGACCCAAAAAGAGGATAGGCGGGACATTCTTGTCCCGTATCTTTTTTTATTTAAATAGATATCTAAATCTGTTTATAGCCTTCATTATCTGTGAGATATTCCTGCTTTGTGGTACTATAACTAGTACTCTGTGACACAAATTTTTAGCAATCCTGGTCTAATCCCGTTATCCTGGTAGTCGCAGGCTTTAGCCTGCGCAAGCTAAAGCTTGCGGCTACCTATGTGGTCTTTTAGTGCAAGAATTAATGTCACAGAGCACTA
>DAOVGU010000233.1 GCA_030672255.1 bacterium | reverse complement strand
TATACCAAATTCTGGAGTTATAGAGAGCTCCGCAATAGATTCGGTAAGGATAAAGACTCAAGAACCAAGTCCTGGAGGAGAGACCTATTAGCTCTTTATCTCCGTTTTATCTCCGACAGGTTGTATTGTATAAAGAAAGATAAGGAGGAAAAGGTTAATCTACGCTGGAAGGAAAAGAAGATTTATAGCTCGCTTAGATTTAGACTGAAGAATATTTTAACGGATGTTTTGCAAGATAGCCTGCTACCGGAGGAGGTAGTCATAGACAATGAAGTTAAAAAGCAGTTAGAGAATTTAGGATATCTATAGATGATTTTTAAAAAAGAGGTTTTCTTTCTGGTGGAACTGATATCTTTTTTATTGCTTCTTTATTCTGTTGCTATCACAGGAGGTCAGGTTGAGAAGGATGAAGATTCGCCTTTTGGGATATACGGAGCCTACAACATTGAAGGCAATCGTCAATATCTCAAATCCAATGTTACAAACCATTTAATAAATATTGGGGCAAAATGGATTCTCGCTGCCGCACCCGAACTCAGGGAAGTGGGGAAAGAATTATCTACAAAAGATATCAATATCTTAGCAAGGGTTGGCAGAGAAACCGAGGAATCTCTCAGGAAAATGGTTTCTCGACATAAGAATAGAATAAAATACTGGCAGGTTTTAGAGGAAGAGGATGGGCATGGGCGATACCGCTTCCGACCGGATTTATATGTTAAACTTCTGCAATCGGTTTATAAGACGGTTAAAGACGAGGATAAAGAGGCTTCTATAGTTCTCGGTGCGCTGGAGGGAAACCTTAAGGCAAAGAGAAAACAGGGGCCAGAATACTTAAGAGCAATTCTCCGCTGTGGGGCTGGAAAATATTTTGACATATTGGCTTTTAATTTTGAAGGCTACGCCGGTGACTATTTACAACTAAAAAATACCATCTCAACATATAAAGGTATCCTCAAAGAATATGGATTTACCGATAAACCTATCTGGATTACCGCTACGGCAACCCATGACGATGACCCCATTGCCCCATCATTCAGTAAACGACCCGACCCACCATACCAGAGCGAAACATCACAGGCGGCAGAACTGTTAAAGAGATTTGTCTTTGGACTGAGTTTGGGAGTGAAAAAAATATTCTGGAATTCAATGGTAGAACATCACAATTTCGGCGGAATTTCGAACACCTATTTTGACCATGTTGGCCTTATTAATAACCGTGCAAACGATGGCAAATCGTATGAAAAACTTGCTTACTACACCTACAAATTAATGGTAGAAAAATTGGAAGGCTCTGATTGGGACAATGTTCAAGTCATTCAGGAGAAAGGGGGTATTCATATTTATAAATTCATAAAACAAGGCAGCTTTGTTTGGGTCGCATGGAATGACAACAAGACAATGCAGAATATAAAGATTCCTGGGGTAGGAGCATCCCGGAGCAAGGTGACTTACGCTATCCCTAAGGTAGGATCCGGAGGGATGGTAAAGAATTACAGAAACGCATTTGAATCAAAGGTTTTAGAGGTTCATCAGAGGAAACTATCCTTGGATCTTGTTAGCAATAGACCGCTCTTTATTGAGGAGGACTGATGGATTCCCAATCCATCTCTATTAAGCATAACTGTCTGTGCTCCATAATGAAATATATATTTCTTACCTTTTTTCTCTTGAGTCTTGGAATATTCTGTATCTTCGTACCCTGGTATATCCTATTTCCTTCAATCTCCCTATTCATAATTTTGATTCTCTTATCTATCAGATTTGAATGGGGAATGTATGCATTGTCATTTCTCATTCCCTTCAGTGCCATCAGTATTGGAATTATTGTCAGATCCGCCTGGGATATTGTGAGGAGCGGAAGGCATACCGCTGTCCTCTCCATCGCTCAACCGATTATCGCCCTCTCCTTCTTTGGCCTGATAATAAACAAATTGATTAAGACAAAGGAATTTATCCCGAACAATCTATTGAACTTTCTCACCGGGGTTCTTCTTACTTTCTTTGCTTACACCTTTCTGACATTGTTATGGGTCCCCTGCATTGAGCATTCTATATTCCAGATTCTTATTCTCGGGACGAATCTTCTTTTATGTGGATTATTGATTTATGGTATTACCGATGAGAAAATTCACAAAAGAATAATATGGTGTTGCATGTTAGCAGGACTGCTCCATGGATTGATTGCCATCTCCCTTTATTTTGCAAGTGTAGAGAGCACCACAATCATTTTTGAAAAACAACTCTGGAGAAATGTTATCTTTCACGTCTGGCTGCCCGCTGGATTTGAATCTACATCAGGGTTTATAAGGCGTGGAACCGCCTTCGCCGGTTCCAAAGAAGTTGCCTTAATTATGTATATGGTTTTTGCTTTTTCTTTAGGGTTATTCCTCACAGAAACCAACAGAACAAGAAAAAGGTTACTAATCGCCATTATGGTTTTTGCGATCTGGATGAACCTACTCAGTATGTCCAGAGGAGCTACAGTTGCACTGCTGGTAATGATTTTTTTCTTTCTTATCGCAATAAAAAGATTGCGCAACCGTTTTTTTGCCCTCTCTACCATTTTTCTCGCAGGAATTATTTTATCTTTCGTATTAGAAAATGCAATCCTAAATACCCTTTATCAGGGCAAAGAGGTAACTCCGCGCTTAATCACTATGGCCAAAGTTGGCGGAGGTATTGAAGAGCAGGCTCCGGAGAGGATCACAATGTGGAAGAAAGGTTTTAATAAACTTAAAGGCACCTCATATTTAGGGATTGGGCCAGGAAATTTCCAGTATTACCGTATCGGGCCCCATGCCCATAACATCTACCTTTCCTTTTTATTCGATTTTGGACTTGTGGGGCTGGGGGCATTGCTCCTGATGATCATCATTTTATTTAAGCAATTTTTCAGGATGTTAAAATTTCAATCTTCCTACCTTCAAATTATGTGTGCAATCTCCTTTGGCAGTCTCATAGCTATGGGAATCCATGGAGTAGTGGACTTTGAGTATAATCAACCTCTGTTATGGTTCTATCTTGGTATGGCTGTGGCTACCTTAAATCTTGCACAACGAGAACTTACCTCTTATAAATGATTGCCCATCGTAATCCTTTAAAGGATATCGGTAGAGTTCTATTCTGGTTTCCCTTAAAGGGAGTGGTGAATTTCCTTCCCTTTCCCGCTATCTATCACATCGGTGGTATTCTTGGTTATCTGGACTATTTTTTTTCGCGTCCAGAAAGAATCAGGAAGATGCTCAAGAATATCTCGGCAGCATTC
>DAOVGU010000229.1 GCA_030672255.1 bacterium | reverse complement strand
GGAAGTGAACTTTTAATTGAGAACTGCGAGCCATTACACCTTCCTTTATATGGTATGTGCCCTGATGATTTTAGCAAGAGAAGTCTTATCATGAGCAGGCAAATGCGTGCGAGTTATCTTGAGGAAATGACTGAGCATAAGTTCTTAACGTCTCCGGCCATAAGGGTAGATAAAGAGGGGCTTTACCATACTGAGGATGTGCAGATGAGCCGATTTGCTGATGGCACAGAAGTAATAGCTAACTTCTCCAATAGACCTTATAGATATAGCAAGAAGAAGATAGAACCAAAGGGGCTTCTTTTCCTGATTAATGGTAAATCCTTCAGCGTAACTGCCAGCGAAGTAGCTGCACCTGTTCATGTGCCACCATACTACTTTACAAAATATCCTTACTATCTCTGCCGACCTTAATAATTCACAAAAGGAGAAACTAAAATTACTGAACTCCTTGCTATCGCGTATAATGAAGGGAAATGGGTTTCTTCAGATAAACTTTCTCTGGAAGAAATACATCTTCTATTTAAAAAGAGTGAGGAGTTATTTAAAGAAGCCGATGAATTAAGGAATAAAATTCTCTTAAAAGATTTGCTTGATTGAACTCGAGGTAAACTTTTTTATGAAAAAGAAAAAATTAAATATTGGAGTTATAGGTTGTGGTAAAATTTCTCGTTTACACTTAGAAAACTATCGTTCTAATGATAATGTTAATTTAAAAGTGGTATGTGACATTGATTCCGTTAAAGCTAAACAGATGGCAAAAGAATTCCAGACTGCGTGGTATACAACGACTGAGGAAATGCTGGATCAAGAATTTCTGGAAGGAGTCAGTGTATGTGTACCTCCAGCGGAGCATTTAAGGGTGACATCCCAGCTAATGCAAAAAGGAATTAATGTATTGTGCGAGAAGCCCATCGCCTCTACGGTAGCTGAGGCAAAGAAAATGATAGAGATAGCAGAAGATAATGGAGTAATTCTTGTAATAGGTGTTTGTCATCGCTTCCATGAGCCAGTGCAACAGGCGAAGAAACTTATTCAGAGTGGAGTTTTGGGTAAAATATCTATGTATAGAAACAGGTTCGGATGGGTAAAACTTGAGAATTTAAAGTTAATCCGCTCGCGAGGTGGGATAATGCTGGACAATGGGTTTCACTCTGTAGATTTATTCAGGTGGCTGGTTGGCCCTATTTGCAGAGTATCTTCTTGGGTTGATGAGGCAGCAAAGGATATAAGAGAGGTGAGAGATTGTGTTGTATTATTGAAGTCAGAGAATGGTGCTATTGGGGTTATCGAACTCAATAGCTCTTGTTTGAATTCAATGAATATTATCGAAATATATGGTTCGAAAGGCAGAGTAGTAATCGATTATCTTGGAAATTCATATTACATAGTTAAAGATTCGCAAAGTCAGATAAATCTTGGGAATGCTCCAATGACCCAGCGTTTTCATAACGAAATTGGACACTTTATTAATGTCATATTAGGGAATGAGAAATCAATTATCGGCGCAGAGGAAGGATTAAAGGATTTAGAGGTATTAGAAGCCGCCTATCGAGCAGATAAAGAAAGAAAGTGGATAAAAGTATCGTAAAAAAAGAAGAAATAATTAATGGATTGAAGAAATTGGGTTTAAAGAAAGGGGATATGATCTTAGTCCATTCTTCTTTATCCAGCCTTGGTTATGTAGAAGGGGGAGCAGATACAGTTATTGATGCCTTCTTGGAAGTAGTGGGAAAGGAAGGGACAGTAGCAGTACCTAACCTACCTGTTATCTGGTATAGAGAAAGCCATGCAGACTATCTAAAACGGCAACCTGTGTTTGATGTGAAGGTTACTCCTTCAAAGGTAGGGAGAATTACTGAGGTTTTGCGACTGAGAGAAAAAGCAAGAAGGTCATTACATCCTTCTCATTCAGTAGCAGCTATTGGTAAAAGAAGAGATTGGCTAATAGAAGGACATGAGAAATGCACAGGTCCCTGTGGTGAAGGTACTCCCTGCTGGAAGAACTGCCAAGCAAATGGAAGGATACTATTACTTGGCGTAAGTCAAAATAGTAATACCACCTTACATACTGTAGAGGAAATAGGCGGTGCTCCAGTTTTAACAGAAGATTTTTTTTATCCATTAGTACTTGATTACAAGGGTAAGCTAATAACTGTACCTATGCATGCACACCGGGATGGCCAGCCCAGAGATTTTGAAAAGATGGATATTATCTGCAAGAAGGAAAAAATAATGAATGTAGGCCAAATAGGCAAAGCTACTGCTATGTTAATTGAAGCTCGCAAGCTTTTAGAGATAGGAGTAAAAATTTTGAAGGAAAATCCTAAATTTTTGTTCAAAAATAGCCCTTAATAAAAAGATGTATCAAGATATTATCAATAAGTTAAAAAAGACTATCGATGGAAAGAGTGCATTACGCTATACAAATGAAATATGGCAAAGGGACCGATATTTTGACTTTTCTGCAATGTATCGTAGCGCCAATTATCTTGTCACTGAGATGCGCAAGATTGGATTAGAAGATGTAGAAATTATTAAT
>DAOVGU010000258.1 GCA_030672255.1 bacterium | reverse complement strand
GATTGGTTTTTCAAACCTTATTTGCAGAAGTCTCCCGCCGGTAAAATCAATGGCAAAGTTGCTCTTGCCACGAAGACCGAAGACAAAAAGACCGAAAACAATAAGTAAAGCAGAGAGAGAAAAGAAAAATCTTCTCCTTCCAAAAAAGTCTATTTTTGTTTCCTTTTTTATCAGTCTCATATACTCAGTCTCTCCACACGATATTGGCTGCAGATAAAATCAAAGACAACTTTAGTGACAAAGACCGCCGTAAAGATATTGACTAAAATCCCAACTGTAAGGGTCAGTCCAAAACCCTTGATGGGACCGGTGCCAAAGAGAAAAAGGATAAAACCGGCAATGACCGTAGTAAGATTGGAATCGACAATAGTTGCCAATGCCCTCTCATAACCGGCATCAATACTGGAGCGAATTGTCTTTCTTATTTTTAGTTCCTCCCTGATCCGTTCAAAGATAAGAACATTGGCATCGACTGCCAAGCCAATCGTTAAAGCGATACCGGCAATACCAGGAAGTGTCAGGGTTGCCTTGAAAAATGCCAGGATGGCTAAAATAATAAGAATATTGAGGAAAAGGGCAAAATTGGCAATCATCCCGGAAGCCGCATAGTAAATCACCATAAAGAGCGCCACCAGAATTGCTCCTAAAATGGCCGAAGTTGTTCCTTTCTTAATAGAATCGCGCCCTAAACTGGGACCAACAATCCTCTTCTGGATAATGGAGAGTTCTACCGGGAGTGCCCCTGCCCTGAGGACAATCGCCAAGTCCTTTGCCTCCTCCATGGTGAACCGGCCGCTAATCTGGGCCTTACCGCTGGGAATACGATCCCTGATTACCGGGGCGGAGAAAACTTTACCGTCAAGAACAATCGCAAGCCTCTTTTCAACATTGGCCCCAGTAACCTTGGCAAACTTCCTTGCTCCCTTCCGATTAAATTCCAACCTGACCTCAGGAAGACCGTTATCGTCGATACCAACATAGGCATCCTTCAAACCAGAACCGGTGAGTTCCGCTTGTCTCTTCAAAAGTAATGGAGGACCCTGCCGTGGGATTCCTCGCTCATCCTTTTTAACGAGATAAGCAATTTCGTGCCCTTCTGGAATATCCCCGGAAAGTGCTTTATCCAAAAGTTCAGTATCATCATTAACCAACTTGAATTCTAAAAGGGCGGTTTTGCCAATAATTTCAATCGCCCTCTCGGGGTCCTTGACTCCCGGGAGTTGAATTAAAATAGAATCCTCCCCTGCCTTCTGTATCACAGGTTCACTCACCCCTAAAGCATCAATCCGATTGCGAATGACCTCTAAAGCTCGCTCGGTAGCATCTCTTGCCATTTCCTCTTTTAGACCACTTTTTTCTACCCGGAGCATCAGTTGCATTCCCCCTAAAAGGTCAAGTCCCCGCTTTATCTTTTTCTCTGGTGGATAGACCTGCCAGGCACAGAGCCCAATGATTGCTAATATGAATAAAAGTTTATATTTTATTGTTTTCATCTTTCATAAATTTTCTTCGGTTCAAAAACCCTTTTCTTGAATACTTTAAATCTTTCTAAAGTTGGTTCAAACCTTCGATAGAAGCAACTCCGATATCCCTTATGGCAGGCTCCCTTTAATTGCTTCACCTTAAGAAGAAGAGTATCATTATCGCAATCAAGGAGAACCTCCTTTAATAATTGAAAGTGACCAGAGGTTTCCCCCTTTAACCAGATTCTTTTTCTTGACCTGCTGAAAAAATGAACCTTTTTAGTCTTTAAGGTCTTCAGAAAGGATTCCGCATTCATATAGCCAAGCATCAAGACCTCATTATTCTCTATATCCTGAATAATTGCCGGGATAAGCCCATCTTTGTTAAATTTTAACTTTTTAATAATACTTTGCCTTTTCATCTTTAAGTAGTTATAATAAGATAAATATGGTTTTCTGTCAAAAAATTACTCAATTTCAAAAAGCGGTCTATAAAGCGGTAAACCAGATTCCTTTTGGGCAAACAAGGTCTTACCAATGGGTGGCAAGAAAAACAGGAAGGCCCAAAGCGGCCCGGGCAATTGGAGAGGCTCTGAAGAAAAACCCCTTCCCTTTTGCCATCCCCTGCCATCGAGTAATTAAAAAGGATAAAACTTTGGGTGGGTACGTCCTGGGCAAGGAACTAAAGAAGCAACTCCTAAATTGGGAGAAAAATCTAATTAGTTAGAATGCGTATTCTACCTGGAGATAGATTTGATCGTGGTCAGCAAACTCGCCATAAAGGTGCTCGTCTCTTCCCTCAAAGAAGTGGATACCCGCAGTTAAAAGGAGGTTATCTCTAACCTCGAATACCACCTTAGGACTGATCTTCCAGTCATTATTAAGCCCATAGATGATGAGAATCTCCGGCTTTAATCTCTCATGGAGAAAACTTTTAGCAATCTTTAACGTCATCATTGTTTCTATCTGGTCTGCCATTCCCAAAGTAGCTTCATTTAAGAGGCAATACCCATCAACCTCATCTTGGGAATTAATAAACTGAATAAACTGGTAAGAAAATAGAATATTTGCCCAGAGGTATTTATCGAATCCCAAAACATAATTGTATCTATCGATATGGGTTATCCCTGCACTTGCTCCATCGGTCCCATAAGGCACCGGCTCATCATGGACATAGGCAAATTCTCCCCTGACGGTTAATCCCTGGAGAAGACCGGTGTTAATACCTTTGGTAAAGGAGCCGCCAAACATTTCTGTTCGCTCATATTTCTTACAGTACTGAAATACCATATCGGACGGAGTACCGGTAGCACCCAAATAGTAATAGGCCGGAGAATGGTCATAACCATGAAGATAGTTAAGGGTATATTCTAATCCATTGGGAAGTATATCAAGCCATCTGAGACCAATCTTGCTACTGTCTAAACCATCCTCAGGTATCTCTTCCTGCAGTTCAATCGTACCCAGTGTGCTTAAGTATGCCATACCCGCGGCAGAGAGCTCGGCCACCCGGTAAGCAAAAGGCGAGCCGGTCGGCGCGCTATAGTTAGGTTCAAAGTCGGGAATCAGCAAAAACTGCAACACCCCATTAGTTGTAGGAGCATACTCTGTCTTTAACATCCAGAGAGGAATACGATAGTCAACCGGGTTATCCAGATAGGCATTCCGGCTATCGGCCGGGTTCACCTGGTCCAGAATTCTCACTCCATCGGCTGTTCCCCATACTACCTGCTGCCTACCGAGACGAATGTCCAATCTTTCCGTAAGGATATCGAGATAAAGTTCCCTTAGCCAGGAGTTTCCCTTATTTGTGCAGAGTTCTTCTCTCACCGCCTCGTAACTACTTTCAACATCAAATACATGGTCATAAAATTTCCGCACAATCCCAAACAGGTGAAGATTATCGTTAAACCGATATTCTGCCTCCAGCTGAATAGTATTCTGAATCTTCATCAAGGTATCAATCTCTTGCAGATGGGTCGCGGTCTCATTTCTGAAGTATCCGGAGATGGTAAGTTTATCGAAATCTTCCCCTTGAGCAACCACTGCTCCTATTAATATAAACGCCAATCCAAAACCTATATAAAATTTTTTCATGATTCTTCTTTTGGACGCAGATAAACGCAGATAAAGTACTTTAACGCAGATAGACGCAAATTTAACAGCATTAATTCAAAACAAGATTTTATACAAATATCCCCTGTCATTCCCGCAATAACCCCATGTTGTCATTCCCGAGGTTAGTAATCGGGAATCCAGTTTATAGATTCCTGTCCCTGCTTCCATCTTGCAGGGACAAGCTTGCACAGGAATGACATATTCTTTTATTTGCGTGTATCTGCGTTTCATCTGCGAAATCTGCGTCCCATTAATTTGCTACCATTTAGTTCGTTCTAATGCTTTGTAGGTGAAAGCACTCTCTTTTAGTCCGATGTTAAACTTAATCTCGCTCATCTTAACCACCGTCCAATGGCCGGTTCTCAAATTGGTACATTCCAAAAGGGCCTGGGCCGGACCTTCGGGAAGAAAATCATACTTCCGGAAGATAATCCTGCTCTTGCGATTCAATTTATCGTAAATTTCGTCAAAGATGCCTGCTCCGGTTTTCTTATCGAGCCAGACAACCCTCTTAGTATAATACCAATTCTTTTTCTTTGGTTTAGCCTCCACGACATAGCAATCAAGACCTGCGTAGTAAGTTTCTCCTGTAAGTTTAGATTTATAACCGGCAAATTTCTCCTCTCTTAAAATTTTATAGGTTTCATCCTCCCACTTCCTCGAGGTAAGTTCCTCAACCGTAAAGTCGGTTCCCAGGAAGGCATCATCGGGTCGGGAGGGAGAGGTGCGGCGAACCTTTCTCTGGCTGGGAAGCCAGAGCCACTGTTCCCTTTCTCTCTCGGGGTCAAGATACGACCAGGTAAGAACGGCTAACCCCTTGATATTTGCCGGTTTTGTGATCACCACCATATCCTTATAGTCAAGACCATCGGCCGGCCTATTGAGGATGATACGTTTGCGAAGAAACCTTCTGTGGCGACGAAAACCACGCTTATCGGTCAAGTAAAAATCCCCGATACTCTGATAGTCTTTGGCAAATTTGGTGTACTTGATGCGATACTTAATCTTCATTAATTCCCCAGCCGAAATTCCTTTATACGGCTTTAATACTTCCTCTCCTCTCCCATCTAAGGGAGAATAAAGAAAGGTCGCCACCACTAAAATCCCCAATACCTTTAAAAATTTACTCATCTTCCCTCTCCTTTCACCCTCCCCTCTTCCCCTCCCCTCGAGGGAGGGGATAAATAGAGGAGGGGGTGTTTATACTTCCTTTTCTTTTAAAAATAAATTTTGGTTTTATTACCGCAATAAGGCAAGGGAGCAAAACCAATGCACCCACCATATTAAGAAGCAGCAGGGAACCCAAGAGAATACCCAGCCTTGCCTGCAGCCTTATGGCGGAAAAGGCCCAACAAAAGACCCCCAAAGCCATAATGGTTCCGGTAAAGAATACCGCCTTTCCCGAGGTAATGAGAGATGTCCGCAGAGCATCCGAGAAGGAAATTACACCCCCACCTATCTCCTCCCCCCTCGAGGGGGAGGATTGAGGAGAGGGGGACGGTTCCTTTAACTCCTGCGAGAGCCTGCTTACCACATAGATACCATAATCAACGCCTAACCCAATTCCCAGCGCTGCCACGGGTAAAGTTTCCACCGTAAGTCCGATTTTCAAAAAACCCAACATTCCAAAGGTTAATAACAGACTAAATGCTAAAGGCAAGAGAAGTAAAAGTCCAGCAATGATAGAAGAATAGGCAAGACTGATACAGAGAAGGACAAGGAACGATACCTGAAGGATGCTGTAAGGTAAGGTTTTGGCGATAATCTCGTTTACCGCTCCCAAAATCCCTACGTCTCCTCCCGCATAGCGAAACTCTACATTTTCAGTTTGATGATATTTCCTAATCCATTCTTTGGTAGCGTTAATGATTTTCCTTATTGTGCTCGCCCGATGGTCCTTCAAATCTACCTTGATATTGGCATATTGAAAGTTGGGACTTACTACGGGATCAAAATCGCCGGGAAAGCCGGAAACAGAGTAGAGAAAGAGGTATTCGGCGATAGTCTTATCATTCTCGGGAATTGTTAGATACTCCGGGTCTCCACCCCACATCGTGAAATTAAGACCTTTAATATAATCAACCAAAGAAAGGCTATAACCTACCTCCTTTACCTTTTCCTTTAAATATCTCTGTAAGGAATCCATCTCCATCAGAACCTTGCTATTTACCAAAGAGTCCTCTTTTTTCCCCTCCACAAAGACATAGTAAGGATTAGAGCCGGAGAAGTTGGTATTGATTATTCTTTCGGCAACATTATAGGGGCTATCCGGATAGAGAGTCGCCGAGCCCGGTTCATTATCCCCGACCACAATTCTGGAGCTACCGATTATCCCGAAAAGGGCTAGGAGCAAAAAGAGTCCGATGATTATCCTTCTTCCCAATCTCCGACTGACAATCCCTGCTACTTTTCCTAAAACCCTATCAATTATGTTAGATTTTTCTTCCCTCCTCACCTCCATTCTTTTAGGAAGGGGAAGAAGGGAGAGACAGGCAGGGATAAAAGTTACGGTAGTAAAGAAGATACTCAACACCCCCGTTCCCGCCGCAATGGCCATACTCTTAATGGTAATCAATGGAACTGCCAATAAAGAGAGAAAACCAAGACCATCGGTAATCAGGGAGATAGTTGCGGGTATAAACAGGGATTGAAGAGTCTCTAAGGATGCTCTTCTCCTCTCCGGTAAAATCTTTACCTCTTCATAATAACGTTTAATGAACTGGACGGAATGGCTCGTCCCAAGGGCTAAAATCAAAAAGGGCACCAAAATGGTAGCCGGGTCAAGCCTATAACCGGAAAGTGCCAGAACCCCCAGCCCCCAGACCGTAGCCATTAAGGCAGAAAGCAGAGGGAGAATAACTCCTCTCTTTGACCTGAAGGCAAGGAAAAGAAGCAAAGGAATTATCACTAATGTTATGAGAAATATCTTAAGCATCTTGGGAAGATAGAAATTGAGCCACCCCTCTAAAATCGGCCTTCCGGTGATATAAATTTCGTTATTCTCATCTCTCTCCGAGCGCACAACCTGAGAAAGTTTCCTAAAGATTCTTTCCGAGGATACTTCAGATTCAAAGTCAGCCTGAATCAGGGTGCTTTTGAAATCCTTTGATACGACAGGACCATAGAGCATCGGATTTTTCAATATCGCTCTTCTCAACCTTTCCATCCCTTGACAGGTTTCCGGCACCTCTGACATTAACCTTTCTACCTTGAAACCATCGGCAGTTGCCTCCACCCTCTTAATCTTTCTCGCCGAGAGTGACACTATTCTTCCGGCATTTATTCCGTCTAAAAGATAAAGATTGTCAGTAATTCGTCGTACTTTATTCAGAGTGGACTGGTTAAATATATCTCCTTTTTTCACCACGAGCGCGATCGAAATCTGATTTAGTCCCCCAAAGATATAATTTAGTTGTTTTTGCACGAGGATGTAGGGATGTTTCTGGGGAGCAAAATCACCAAGATTGGTCTGGATTTTCAGGTCTCTTTGAACATAGAGAAAAAAGAGGGTGAGAGAAAAGGAAATAAGAATAAATAATATCCGGAAGCGAATGACAAATTCGGCGAATCTCTTAGAAATATTTTTCATAAAATTATGAAATGTCATTGCGAGGAGCGATAGCAAGCCTGCCCCTGCGGAAGCAGGGGTGGCAATCCGACACGAAGTGTCATTCCGACCCCGTATTTAATACGGGGGAGGAATCTCTCTCTCTTCAATGAAGTGAGAGATTGCCACAGCCTTCGGCTTCGCAACGACTTCGTCGGATTGCTTCGCCTTCGGCTCGCAATGACAGATATACTGTTATCTGTGTCCAGAAAAAAGAAATTTCTGCAGTATTCAATCATTTTAAAGCGCTTTTTTTAATCTTGCCAACCGGGGTTCGAGGGAAACTATCGCGGAATTCTACTGTTCTGGGAACTTTAAAGCGGGACAAATGGGGCCGACAAAAGTCGAGAATCTCCTGGATTGACAATTTTTCTCCAGGTTTCGGAATGATAAATGCCTTAACTACCTCACCATGCATTCTATCCGGGATACCGATAACCGCAACCTCCGAAACTTTGGGATGCTGACTAATAATATCTTCCACCTCCACCGCATAAACATTCAGGCCGCCAACAATAATTACCTCTTTCTTGCGACCGACAATGTAGAGATAGCCCTCCTCATCCAGTTTTCCTAAATCTCCGGTATGAAACCATCCATCCTTAATTACCTCAGCCGTTAGTTTTGGGTTCTTATAATAACCATTCATTACCACCCAGCCCTTTATTACCACTTCTCCAACCTCCCCGGTTTTAACCTCCTGCTCATTCTCATCAAAAATTTTCAGTTCAATCCAAGGGGCAGCCATACCAACACTTCCCCTCTTAGCCTTTCCTATTGGAGGAACTGTATTGGGAGGGGCGGTCTCCATCAGCCCATAGCCACTCCAAACTTCTCCTTGAGGGCATTGGCGGTGAAATCTTTCTAAAAGTTCTGGCGACCCCGGGGCGCCAAAACTGGCAAAAAATCTGATACTGGAAAGGTCGTACTTTTCAAAATCCTTTAACTGGACAATCGCCGCAAACATTGAGGGGACAATATTGCTCCAGGTAACTTTATACTTTTGCACATTTTTCAAAAATTCCAAAGGTTGAAATTTCTCCATCAACACCATCGAGCCTCCGTATACAAGATGGACAAAAAGAGGAACGGTGCCACCAGCATGGGAAAGTGGCATCGGACAGATATCAACATCCCTCTCGCTCATATCACAGAAATGCTTCATGGCTCTTGAACCTGCATCCAGATGCCGATAATTCCAGACAATGCCCTTCGGTACACCGGTGGTACCAGAACTATAGAAAATAGTAGAAATATCCTCCTCCTTGATCTCTCCAGGGGCCAATCTATCACTCTCCTTTTCCGCCACCTCTTTCCAGGAAAGAGTATTGGGAGTTTCCTGCCGGCAAATAACTTTTTCTAAAGAAGGGACCTTTTCTTTAAGCTTTTCTAATAAGGACTCGGTTAAAGTCTCAATAATCAGAAATTTTATTTCGGCATGGGATAGCACCCCTAATAGTTCTTCCTCCTTCAACCACGCATCAACCGGAACAATCGTTAACCCAATCTTGTAGATGGCTAAATAAGCGACCGCATATTCCGGGCAATTTGGCAGAACTACCCCGATGTGGTCTCCTTTTTGCACTCCCAGACGTAAAAGAGCATTGGTAAATTTATTTACCCTTTTTTCCATTTCTGCAAAAGTTATCGCCTCATCCTTAAAAAAGATAAATGGCTTATCACCAAACTTCTCTACCGTTTCCTTCAACACCTTTCCCACATTCATTTTTTGTCTCCTTTAGAGTTCAGCAGAGCAATCCCTTCCTGCGAAAGCAGGAATCACCGCAGGGACTGTGCAACTACATAGCAAAATTTTATTATTTAAATTTTACTATAACATCTAAAAAAATAAAAAGTCAAAATCTCCCAATTTATTTTATTAACCACCTGATAATCGGATGAACCGAATTACGACAATTGCAGAGCTATAAACGATCCAGATTAATAAGTTATCCAGGTATCGGGTTTGCCGTCTTTGTTCGTATCTTTCTTTCATTCAATCGGTTTACCGTTTTTGTAAGAAACCAATACATCTATCTTGCCATCGCCATCGCTATCTACTTCTAATTTGACAATTGCCCCTTTTGTGTCGTAAGTTAGGAAGGTGTCTGGCTTACCATCTCTGTTGGCATCTTTTTCACCCTTAGTTGCCTTGCCGTCCTTGTAAAAAACCCACTCGTCCATTTTTCCATCGCCATTGGTGTCGGCCTCAACTCGGATTATAACTCCTTTTTTATTATAGACTTCCACCCGGTCAACAACACCATCATAGTTTCTGTCTATCTTTATTTCTTTAGCTTTCAATTGTCGGACCGGGAAATCTTTTTCCTGTTTCTGCGCTGATGCTGAATTGATACTGACAAAAACCAATACTACTATTCCTAAACACAAAACCACTAATCTCTTCACCATTTCTCTAATCTCCTTTTTTTGCAATGTCGAGTAAACTCGACCACTACATACTCTTCTTATCTGCTACGAATAATGTAGTAATTTTCTGGCTGAAATCTGGCTGGAGTGATAAACAATCCACCAGGTATAATGTTTATCCCAACCTGCGAACCATCAATAATGACAGCAGGGCCGTTTAAGAATTCATCGTCAATAATAGAAATATAAGAGAGAAGAACTGCCTTTACAGCCATTGTCTCTCCGTAACCACGGCTTAAAATACTTCCCCCAGTGCTACCACTCCCGTAGTTACCACCACCCATCAGATGGTTATTTAGAATCACCAATCCCGGAGGAGATGGTTCGAATATCTCTACTCTTTCGGTTTGTGCGCTTGAGTTTACCGTACCATCAAGTATTACGGAGACTCCATTTTGCTCTAAACCTGCCCAAACCCAGAGGTCTCCATCAATATCAACATCAACGGGATTAATTGTCGTTCCAACTATTCCGCTTGCCCTGAGTGATGATTTAGCAGTTCCCGTAATTAAACCTCCAGCGGTATCTAAAATATCACCCGCAGTAGCATTCAAATTCACCGCATAACCGCCATTAGCAGTGACCGTTGTCGTGGTGATGGTTCCTCCTGCCTCAACATCGACTAACCCCGCGGTTGTGACTACAGAGGTCAATCCAACTGCATCTTTCTCTAAGATATAAGTGTCACTCTTCACAGCAGCGGTAATCGTATCTACGTTTGTATCTAACTGGTTATTAGTTCCTGAAGCACCAACACTACCTGCGGGAGCATTAATGATTAAATCGGCAGCGGATATATCGCTACTGTTATCCGTAGTATCAGTAATATCTCCCGCTGAAGTCAAAGTAACTGTATCATTGGCAGCAGTGATATCTCCACCCTGAATAATGTCTCCCACAGTAGTTGTCAGGAAAACGTCATCGTTACTACCAGTATCTCCTCCTGCAGTTACCAGAGTGACTGTCATCGCACCAGCAGAATCTACAGTGATTGAGCCATCTGTAGTAGTCACACTGGTTAAGGTAATTGCATCAGTTTCATCTAAAATAATCGTACCTGCAGCACTTGCTGTAGCAGTAACACTATTTACAGTTGTATCAAGGTCTATTCCGCCCGCAGCACTGGCAGTAAACACATCAGCGATAACGTCCACAGCCACCGCCGCATCCTGGGTTATTGCTCCACCCTGTGCATCAAGAGTAACATCACCAAGTGTGCCGGCATTTATATGTATTGCCTGGATTCCTGAACCTGTACTGGTGAGGGAAATATCGTTGTCATCGGAGTCTGTAGTAGAATCGACAGCGGTTGCGGTAATCTGACCGCCAGCAACGATGGTAATTGCTCCGTTCGCCGTATCAACGTCGTCTAATTTAATCGCATCGGTTTCAGTAATTACGATATCCCCAGACGTAGTGGACGAAGCGTTCAAATTGGCAACTGTTGTCTCAATATCTAATTCTCCTGTTGAACTACCGATTTCATCCTGAGCAGTTATGGTCAAAAGGTCACCGACAATGTCAACCGCAGCATCTCCAGGCACAGCATATGTGTTGATTTCAGTTATAGAACCAAGAGTTGCTTCTAATGTAACATCATCATCAGATTGCAAATAACCAAGGGTCATATCTCCGCTATTTGCGGTAATTGTAATATCGTGTGCTCCTGCAACGCCCGTATCCGAGCGAACGTCGGTAACAACGGTCGTTGTTCCTGCCTCAACTGTCCCACCCTCTGTTACCACCGTGATATTACCATTATTGGTATCAAGTGAAAGCAGGTTAATCCCATCTCCCACAATATCAAGTTCGGTGAAGACGATGTCACCAGCAAGGGTTGAATCGGCAGAGATAGTGGTAACCTCTGTTTCGAAGGCGGCAGCTCCACCTATCTCATCCTGAGCAGTTAAGACCACCGCATCACCCATAATGTCAGCTCCGGCATCTCCAGCGGCGACTTCATTAATTGAGCCGGTTGTTGCCGTGATGGTAACTGTTCCCGCAGCTCCCACTCCATCTATGGCAATATCGCCGACATCAGCAGTAGCGGTTACATCATCATCTGCCAGAACCCCGGTAAGAATCATACCGCCTGCAGTGGTGGTCAAAGTAACATCCTGATTTACACCAGAGGCCTGAACATTAGTTGCGGTTATCTGCCCATCAGCGGTTATATTGATGCTTCCATTTGTTGTATCAATGTCATCTAAAATAATCGCGTCGGTTTCAACGATTACTATGTCTCCTTCATGAGTAGATAAAGCATTTAAATTCGTAACCGTTGTCTCAAGGTTGTAAACGCCGCCGATTTCATCCTGGGCAGTTATTATCAAAAGTCCATTTGCTGCAGCATTACTAACGATATCAGCGCCGGCATGCCCAGCTGCAATTTCGTTAACAGAACCAAGTGTCGCTGTTATAGTAATGTGTCCTGGCTTTAAGTTGTGGTTACAATCTGAGTATCCAGAACCTCTTCTTTTTCATTCTCTATTTTAACAGAATCATAGGCTAAATTCAAACTTTCTACCACCTCCTTTTCGCCTCTGATTGATTCCGATATTCTTATCT
>DAOVGU010000098.1 GCA_030672255.1 bacterium | reverse complement strand
TGGTAAAAAGTTAGGAGACTAATAAATACAAATGGGCGAGAAAAGGTATACGGATGTTCATGTACATCACCTACCTAATGGAAAAGAGATAACTGCAAAATCCATATTAAATGCCATGGACAAAACAGGATTAGAGAAAATTGCAATTATTTCCTGGTATGGAGAAGATCTTGACGAACAAGAAAGAAATATCGAGGAGACGGCTAAGATTATCTCAGAATGTTCTGATCGACTTTATGGTTTAGCTTGGATTGAACCGAAACACAATACACCAATAGATTCTTTAGAAAAAATAATCTACGACAGAAAGTATCGTGGTTTTAAAATGATACCCAATACTTGGTATCCAGGCGAAGAAAGGATATTGCCTTATTATGAAAAAATGGCTGAACTTGGCGTTCCCTGTCTCTTCCATTCGGGAATCCTTTATTTCCACACCTATTCTTCAAAATACTGCCGGCCGGTTTATTATGAAGACTTAATAAAAATCAATAAATTCAAGTTTGCCTTAGCTCATATCTCCTGGCCATGGACCGATGAATGCCTGGCACTCTTTGGTCAATGGAGAGCATTAAAAAATAAATATAAAATAACAAGCGAAATGTTTGTTGACACCACTCCCGGAACACCGCCAGAATATCGAGAGGACGCTTTGAGAAAACTTCTTGCTTTTGGAGCAGAAAATGTCATGCTATTCGGCACAGACAATACGATCTCTGGGCAACATATAGATAACGTTACAGAGATCTGGAAAACCCACTTGCAAAAGGATATTAATATCTATAAAAAATTGTCTGTTCCAGAGAGTACTATCGAGAAGATTTTGTCTGCCAATTTCGAAAGATTTTTCTCTAAGACAACTTAACAAATATGAATGCCAGGGAAAGATTTAGAGAGGCTTTATTGTTTGGAAAACCGGATAAGGTACCTTTTTCTCCGGGAGGAGCAAGGGAATCTACTCTTGCCGCCTGGCACAAGCAGGGCCTTCCCGAAGGAAAAAACTACGATGACGTGCTTCTTGAAATTTTGGGGATAGAGCCGGAACAAACAAAACCTCAAATAAATTTAGGTGTCTCCTTCCAGATGATGCCTAAATTTGAAGAGAAGGTTTTAGAGCATAAAGATGGCCATTATATAGTTCAGGATTGGATGGGAGCAATCACCGAAATTTCGGATGAATATGACTACACCTATATCAGAGCAGCAAAAGATTTTGTCACCAGAAAATGGCACAAGTTTCCGGTAGAAAATAGAGAGGACTGGGAAAAGATGAAGGAAAGATATAATCCGGAGACACCGGGTCGTTTCCCGGATGATTTTGCGGAAAGATGCAGAAAATTGAAAGATAGAGATTATGTTGTCAGTCTCGGAGTTAACGGTCCATTCTGGCAACTGCGGGAATGGTGCGGATTTGAGAATCTCTGCATGCTGATGATTAAAGAGCCAGATTTTGTGGCCGAGATGGTTGATTTCTGGAGCGAATTTGTCTCGGAAACATTGAGCCCGATCCTAAAGAATGTTGCGGTTGACCATATCTGCATCTCCGAGGATATGGCTTACAAAGAGCATAGCATGATTTCGCCAAAGATGGTCAGAAGATTTTTGCTGCCCACCTGGAAGCGCTGGGCCAATCAGATCAAGAAAAGTTCGTACTCACCCTCCCCATTACCCCTCCCATCAAGGGAGGGGAAAACAGCAACAACTCACTCCCCTCCCCTCAAGGGAGGGAAAGGCAGGGGAGGGGGTTGCCCGATAGTTGATTTAGACTCCGATGGCTATATTGGCGAGTTAATTCCTCTCTGGATAAAAGCCGGAATCAACTGCTGCTGTCCAATGGAGGTTGCCGCCGGAAACGACATTGTGCAATACCGCAAAACCTATGGTAAGCAAATGGCTTATCACGGAGGCATCGATAAGCGCGCCATTGCCAAAGGAGGCAAGATAATGAAAGATGAGGTAATGCGGGTGGTACCGCCATTATTAAAAGATGGAGGATTTATTCCTTCCTGTGACCATGGCGTTCCCTCTGATATTTCCTGGCCTAATTATATTGAATACTCCCACCTTCTGGCAAAACTGACCGGCTGGCTGTAGAGATAAAGAACAGTTTAGAGTTAAAGGTTTAAAGTTAAAAGTAAATAATTATCTTTTAGTGACTTCAATGTTCTCAATGGCAAAGTAGTTTCTGTGCTAATCTGTGGTTAAAAAAAAGGAGAAAAATGCGATTAGGGATAGTGACGTACAACATCGCTAAGGATTGGGATGTTGAGACAATAATCAAAAGGTGCAGTGAATTGTCCTATGAGGGGGCGGAATTAAGAACTACCCATTCCCATCGGGTAGAGGTTGATTTATCTGGCGAGGAAAGAAAAGAAGTCAGGAAAAGGTTTGCGGATTCCCCGGTGAAATTGGTTGGTTTAGGTTCGGCCTTCGAATACCACTCTAATCTATCTGCTCACTTTAGTAGCAATATGCGAGAAGATTAACTTCCTTGATAATACTCACAGCAACTTGAACCCCCTACAAGACATTGTGCAAATATTTATTGCGTTACATATATCTTCTTTAATCTTCTTTACGGTTATCTATCTTATCTTCCCCCTATTTGCAATTAGATAAGGATTTAGAATATAATAGAGAGGTGAAATTAAGTAAAATCATAGAAACAACTGTTATCTTCCTGGCAATTTTTTCTCTCTGGCCTCTCATCTTAGGTCTTTCTGAGAAGTTTTACAAGATTATCAGTTACTTCTTCCTTTTTCTTTTGGTAGTAATTTTAATCAGGAGATGGAGAAGATTAAATAAAGTGATTGGGAAAATAAAATGACGGATTGGGCAAAGAGGATTTTCTTCAGTATCGTCGTCATCGGATTAGGATTAGCCACTCTTTACTACCAGAAATCCCATACTAGCTCCGCACTCAATTTTAAGAAGTATGAAGTTAGAGGCAACCAATTATTCCGGGAGAAAAAGATTTCCGAAGCAATCAATTGTTGGCAGAAGTCTCTGGCATTTACCTCCTCCCCGGAGAAGACTTATAATAAGGTTGGTATCGCCTATTTAGCAAAGAGTGATTACGAAAATGGTATCAAGAGCTTCCAGAAGGGCTTAAAAATTAACCCTAAAGATCCTGCTCTCTCCTATAATTTAGGACTTAGCTTTTTTCATCTGGGAAATAACCGTATGGCTTTGAAGAATCTAAATCATGTGGAGATGCTTAATCCTTACTACCCGGATGTTCATTATCTCAAAGGAGTGATCTACGAAAGGATGGGTTATCCACGTAAGGCAAAAAAAGAGTATATCAAAGAGATTAATATTAATCCTGGCTCTATCCGTGCCTGGTCAAAAATAAAAGCAGATGAAGCAGATTGAGGGATCAGATTACACAGATGACCCTGCGGGTCAGATTGCTTCGCCCCTGATTAAATCAGGGGCTCGCAATGACATTTCTGTGTTAATCTGTGGTTAAAATATTATGATAAGAAGATTGTTTTTATCTGTTTTGATTTTATTCCTCTTTTCAAAATCTCTTTTTGCTCTCACTCAAGACGAAAAGGTAGCTAATCTTATCTCTGAGGAGGGAATCACCGAGCATGTTAAGTATCTTGCCTCCTTAGGATCGAGAATACCCGGCTATCCAGGAAGCAACAGTGCCACCTTCTATATCTTAAAAGTTTTCAAAGAGGCTGGTCTTTCCGAAATAAAGGAAGAAAATTTTCCGGTAACCGTTCCGGTTGATAAAGGTGCTTCGCTTACAATTATAAAGACAGATAAGGAAATAAAAATCTATTCCTTATGGCCAAATTTAGTGCGCACGACAAGCCTTCCGGAAGGAGGAATAGAAGGAAATCTCGTGTATGGAGGAAAAGGCAACCTTTCAGAACTTAAAGGAAAGGAAATAGAGGGAAACATTATCCTCCTTGACTTCAATTCCGGAAGTAACTGGGTCCAATTGTCCAGTTTGGGGGCAAAAGCAATCATCTTCATTGAACCCTCCTCTACCATCAGAAGCCAGGCAGAGAGAAAATTTTTAAAGATCCCCCTTAATCTTCCCCGATTCTGGATAAAGAAAGCAGATGCTGAACCTCTTCTCAAAGAGATAAATTCTCACCCCCACCTACTTCCGGGGGCTTCACTCCCATCAATGGGGAGGATTGAGGAGAGGGGGAAAGAAAATTCCTACGCTATCAAAGTGAGACTGAAAGCAAAGATGGAGTGGCAGAAGGTCCCCGGTACCAATATTTTAGGTTGGGTAGAGGGAACCGATAGCGAATTAAAGAAGGAAATTGTTGTCTTAGAGAGTTACTATGACAGTATCTCGGTAGTTCCTTCTTTAGCTCCCGGAGCGGAGAATGCCTGTGGTGTTACCGCTCTTCTGGAGCTGGCCAGGTTCTTTGGAAGAAATCCACCAAAGAGAACGGTTCTCTTTCTTGCTACCTCAACTCACTTTATTGGAAGAAGAGGAATTGATAGTTTTCTCCAGAACCATAGCAGAAATATTGCACCATTCAAGGAAAAGGTTCCCGAGCCAATTAAGGTGAAGCTCTTCATCGGTTTAGAGCTATCCAGCAAAAGCAAGGAATTGGGAATCTGGCACAATAGCGAAGAATTCTACTATCAGCGTTATTTTGCTCCTTTTGGGAAGAAATTCAGCAATTATGCTACTGACCTTCAGAAAAACTTGGGGGCCTCCGAGGAACTCTTGATTGATGGCATCAGCCCAAAAAGGGGATTGGACTGGTCTTCCTTTATGCCAGAGGAAATAAAAACCGACGGAGAACTTGTCCTTTTAACCGGCACCCCTGCTCTTTCCTTTGTTACGATTAATGATAATAGAGGTCTTGTTGATACGCCTTTAGACAAATTTTCTTCTATTAACCTTTCTCGCCTTGCCCATCAGGTCAAGATTATCACCTGTCTCTTACAAAAGGCTCTGAATGATCCCGAACTATTTCCTGCCTCGGAAATGGTTCTGAAGGATAAGCTATCAACTTTGCATGGGAAGGCTGCAACATTTAATCCCAGGAAAAGCTTCGTTCCCAATGAACCTGTGAAAGGAGCGGTTGCTGTTCCCAGAATTTTGAGCATTGGGGAAAATAGTGTTAAGAAAACCTATCTCGGTGTGCGCGGAGAAAGCTTCGCATTAACCGATGAAAAGGGAGAATTTGAAATCTCCCAGATTCTTGGTCGCGTGACATTAGAAGCCTATTTCTTAGATTCCTCTTCCGGGGAAATCATTCTTGCTCCCGATAGAGGGGTTAATGGTGACGAGCAGTATCCGATGAAGGTAAAGATGTCCTGGAGATATCAGGAATGGATGATTGTTCTCTTTCCCTGTATCGCCACAAATATCTATGGTCTTATTGACCCAAGATATCTTACCCAGTTAGATAAGGTTGATATCTTTGATCGAGCCAACTCCATCCCGGATAGCTACGGCTATTCCATCATCGGGCAAAGACCCTGGGAATGGACCTCCTATGTGGAACCAGTGGGAGTCATTTTCTCTGAACCAGATAGCTATCTAAAAATTATCGGGGAGGCCGGCCCTCTGGGAAAGAGGCTTCTTTTCTTAAATTCCCCCTCATCACTTTCCAAGGAAGAATCTGAAGGAAAAGGATTCTTCGTTGGAGAAGGTGGGAGTATCATCAATCCCTCTTTCCAGGCCGCCTCGGATATGATTTATCTCAATGAATTCCGCATGGAAAATTTCGAAAGGTTCGGAGTGGTTAATGAACGTCTAAGGGAACTGCATCAGGATGCAACTGCCTATCTAAAAAAAGCAAAAAGTGCAAAAGAAGAAAGAGATTGGGAGAATTTTGTTAAGTACTCTCGAGCGGCAAGTGGAATTGAATCCCGTGCCTATCCTGATGTAAAGGGAACGGCCAACGATGTGATCAAGGGATTAATCTTTTACTTCCTTTTGCTTTTGCCATTTGCCTTCTTTAGTGAAAGGCTAATCTTTGGTTTTGTGGATATCAAGAAACAGATCACGATGCTCTTTTCTATCTTCCTTCTCATCTATCTCATAATGCGTTTTGTCCATCCTGGTTTCAGACTTACCAATGCTCCCGAGGTAATTCTCCTGGCCTTCATCGCTTTAGCCTTATCCATTATAGTACTCGGCATCGTTACCGGCAAATTTGAGGAGTTGATGGACAAGGTAAAGAAGGAAAGGGCAAAGGTTTACGAAACGGATGTGGGTAGAATTACCGCCACCGGTACTGCTTTTGCTTTAGGAGTGGCCAATATGAAGCGGAGAAAACTGCGTACTGCTCTTACCGCCATAACCCTGATTCTCTTAACATTTACGGTCCTTTCCTTCACCTCCATCAAGGCCTATCTTCACCCTAATCAAATCCCTCGACCAAACAAAGCTCTTTATGAGGGAGCATTGATCAGGGACAGAACATGGTCTCCCTTAGAGGAACCGGCTTATGACTATGTGTCCGCTGAGTTTAGAGACAAAGCGATCGTTTCTCCCCGGGCATGGTATATTAGCAAAAAATTGGGGCAAACCACCTTCATCAAGGTAAAAAGCGAGAAAGCATCAACTTATGCCTATGGGCTCATTGGTTTAACCTCTCGTGAAAGAGAAATTACCAATCTTAATAAGTATCTCTTAGCCGGAAGATGGTTTGAGGAAGGAGAGGAAGATTGTTGTATCCTTCCTGATAGTATGGCAAAACTCCTAAAAATAAAAGGAAATGAGATTGCCACAGCTTCGCCTCGCAATGACATCATTGAGATTTTTGGGCAAAGGCTAAAGGTTATTGGCATTATGGATAGCAAAGGAATGGAAGAACTGAAGGACTTAGATAATGAACGAATGACGCCGGTCAATTTCTCTTCTATGGCCGCAAAATCCTTAGAGAAGATGAAGCGAGAAAGAACGGCAAAGGTGATAGGAAAGGGAAAGATTGAATCCTTTATTCATCTGGAAACAGGAAATGTTCTTTTAGCCCCTTATAAATTTGTCGTTGAGAATAATGGCACAATACAGTCAATTGCGGTGAGGTTTCATCCCGGGGTGGATAGCAAAAAATCGATCGAGGAGTTTGTCTCGCGCTTGGCCGTCACCCTATTTGCAGGGATAAAAGGAAAAACCTCAGTTTACTCCTCCCTTGCTCTGACCTCATTCTCAGGAATTGCCAACCTTTTTGTTCCCATTCTCATCGCCGCTCTCATCGTCCTGAATACAATGCTTGGGGCGGTTTATGAAAGAATTAAGGAGATTGGGACATACAGTTCCGTGGGGCTGGCTCCCGTTCATATTGGTGCCCTCTTTATGGCAGAATCCTGCGTCTATGCTATCCTGGGAGCGGTGGCCGGCTATCTTTTAGGGCAGGTGGTAACAAAGGTCTTGATGACCTATAATCTACTGGGAGGTCTAACCTTAAACTACTCTTCTCTCTCGGCAGTTATGGCCACCATAATTGTAATTGCTGTTGTTCTTCTTTCCACTACATATCCGGCAAGAAAGGCTTCTCAGATGGCGGTCCCTGATGTTACGCGAAAATGGGTTCTACCGGAACCAAAAGGAGATAATTGGGAGTTTGATTTTCCTTTCACGGTAAGTGAGACTGAAGTCCTGGGTCTCTGCACATTCCTCAGGGAATACTTTCTCTCCTACGGAGAGGAATCGATTGGAACCTTCTATACCAAAGGCGCCAGACTCTCTACCTTTACTACACCGGAGGGAAAGGCTTATCGTGTGGAGACGACAATTTGGTTGGCGCCATTTGACCTTGGCGTCAGTCAGCAATTAAAATTTTCTACCACCCCGATGGGAAGGTATGGCTTCTATACCATCAGACTTTCCTTGGAGAGGGTAAGTGGCGAGACCACTGCCTGGACGAGGTTAAACCGAAGATTATTAGATACAATTAGAAAACAATTTTTAGTCTGGAGAACAGTCAGCCCAAAGATAAAGGCAGAATATAGAAAAGAAGGGGGAAAGATAATTGGATAAAAATGACGAAGTCATTGCGAGCGAGGTCCCTCGCTTGTCATTGTGAGCGAAGTGAAGCAATCCGACGCAGTCGTTGCGAGGAGTGGAACGACGAAGCAATCCCATAGAAGTGAGGGATTGCCACGGTCGCTAAAGCGACCTCGCAATGACAGTTACACTGTCAAATGAATAAAGAGAATTTCAGTCCGGAGATTGATTACCAAGCCGAGAGGTTTGAGAGTGGTTTCAACCTTAAGACCGTAGTGGCTGCTCTCTTCATTGGCTTTATTATGCTGCCTGGCTCCATCTATCTTAGCCTGATCACTGGTGGTGGTATTGCTGGAGCCGCGCAATGGGTCACTTTGATTCTCTTCGTTGAGATTGCCAAGCGCTCCTTTGTAAAACTTACCCGTCAGGAAACTTATATCATTTATATTTTAGCTGCCTCCCTTATCGCTCCTGGCGTGGTGATAGGGGCTGGCGGTTTAATCTTGCAGGGAGGAGCATTTAGTGAGGCTATCTGGAACCAATATTTAGTTCAATCCCCACATGCCAAAGCCTTCGGTTTAAGTAAACTTATCCCTCACTGGGCTGTTCCTCCTGTGGGCTCTGAGGCCCTTTTGAAGCGAACATTCCTTGATAGAGCCTGGTTAGTTCCTATCCTCCTTTTAATTGGTCACAACATCCTCTTCCGTCTAAATTACTTTGGTCTGGGAAGTATACTCTTTCGGATTACCAATGATGTAGAGAAACTTGATTTCCCAATGGCCCCGGTGGCGGCTGAAGGAGCAACCGCTCTTGCCGAAAGCAGTGCCAAAAAGGAAACCTGGCGATGGAGAACCTTTTCTATCGGAGCAATGATTGGGGTCATCTTTGGAGCTATTTACATCGTCATTCCCACTCTCACCGGCCTTATTGCCGCCAAGCCTTTAATGCTTATACCCATCCCCTGGGTTGATTTTACTGCGGCCATCGGCGCCTTTCTTCCCACGGCGATGCTCGGCTTCTACACAAGTCTGGGAACTATCTTTGCCGGTTTTGTTCTCCCCTTTTGGGTGGTAGTCGGAATATTCATCGGGGCGGTAGGAGGAAAGGTTATCCTTTCCCCGATTCTTTATCGCCATACCGAAATCTTTCATACCTGGCAGTCAGGAATGAGTGTGATTCCGGCCAATATTGCCAATGCAATGGATTTCTGGATTAGCGTTACGATTGGCACGGGAATGGTTGTAGGCTCGATCGGTATCTGGAAGGTAATAACGGCAAGACGCAGAAGTAAAAAAGAAAAAATAGAAAAAAAACACACACTGCCGGCTGGCCGAGGCGATATTCCCATCTGGCTTGCTTTGCTTATCTGGATTGTCTCAACCTCGGTCTACATTATCATCTGCCATATTCTGGTTCCCGATTTTCCGCTTGTCCTCTTCATCCTTTTTGGATTTGTTCTTACTCCATTTCTCTCCTATATTTCGGCGCGTATGTTTGGCATCACCGGAGTGGCAAGCGGTGTTTCCTTCCCGATGGTTAGAGAAGGAACATTTATCTTAAGTGGCTATAAGGGTGCAGATATCTGGTTTGCCCCAGTTCCCTATTTTAATCATGGAATAAGAACGCAGCAATTTAAGCAATTGGAGCTGACAAAAACCCGATTTACCAGTTGGTATAAAGCAGAATTTATGGCCCTTGCGGTGATGCTCTTCTGCAGTTTCCTTTTCTGGTCAATCATCTGGAGGATGGGACCAATTCCCTCCTCCACCTATCCTTATGTTCAGAAACTCTGGCCAATGTGGGCCACTTTTAAATGTCTATGGGCAACCTCAACCGTCGAGGGAGGAGCGGCCTGGATGCTTCAGGCCCTGAAGTTTAAGTATATGATTGGAGGTGGGATAGCCGGTATTCTCCTTTACAGTTTATTCCTTTCCATCCATGCACCGGTTGCCATATTTTATGGGATTGTTGGTGGAATTGCCATCTTCCCCCATCAAGCCATTCCTATGCTTCTTGGTGCTCTTTTAGGTAGATTCTACTTTGCTAAAAAGATTGGGAAAGAAAACTGGCGAAGATGTACCCCTGTCTTACTTGCTGGATATGCCTGCGGGATGGGTCTTATCGGGATGTTTTCCATTGCCGTCGCCCTCATTGCCAAAACTGTCTTCCAGTTAATCTTTTA
>DAOVGU010000210.1 GCA_030672255.1 bacterium | reverse complement strand
CAATATGCGGTGGATTCTTGCTGATGTCAATACCCCTATTTTTAAATTCCCTTTCTAAGATTGGTTTGACAATATGTTGACAGGTGCCGGGAGGAACGGTCGTCTCAACCAGAACAAGAGCTTCAGGCTTAATATTTTTTCCCAAATCGGTAATTGCTTTCTCAAAAGCGGTTGTATCGCAATAGCCTTTTCCTGCATCGCCAAAGACAGGTTTTGTTGCGTCCAGCTGAATGTCAACCACGATAATATCGGCAAGGGAAAAGGCATGCGAAAGCCAGGTAGCCCTCAATGTTTTTTTCTCTTTAACAATCCTCGGGAAAATTCCCGCTACTTCCGGGTCAGTAGCCTCAATCGGCGATTCACCTTTATTAATCACGGGGACCTTCCAATATGACCTCGTTGAAGGTCTCTGCACCCCATGAACAAAATAAGGAGACTTTCCTTCTCTGGTACTGTCGGCAACGACTGCCGCCATCACCGCCCCCACGAAGCCCAACCCCTGGACGGCCACAATTTTCCTTCCCAACTGTTTTTGTTCAGCAGTAACCGCATCTAAAATTTTTACTTCTTCCTTCTCTGCTTCCTCATCAGGCAAGGCATACTTTGCCCCTTCCGGGCTTATCGAAAACTTTGCCATCTTTTTTCTCCCTTTATTTAATAAAGAACCTTATACATCTGCACCCATTCCTTTACCAATCTAAATCCCAATTTCCGGTATATTCTGGGACCAGGACCTTCAGACTTTGAACCACCGGTTTCAAGGAAGGTAGAGGAACAGCCCTTTCCTGACATCTCCTTTAAAGAACAGCAGATAATTACCGTTCCTATTCCTTTCCCTCTCTGCTCAGTAGATACCAAAAATGGTCCCCATTCTGGAATGCTTTCTCCAATTCCCATCCTCTTTTCATCCTTCAGGGTATAGCCACAGAAACCTATCACCTCTCCATTCTTCTCCATAACGGTAGCCAAAGAGGGAGGAGAGATAGCCCAGTTTTCCTCGCCGTTTTTTCGGCAAAACTCAGGTATTCTTTTATCATTTTCTACAAGCCTAATTTTGTATCCCTCTTTTTCTAAATCCTTCTCTCTTTGTAAAATCTTCTCTGGAATTGAATAGTCTTTAAGGCTTAAAACATAAATGCCCTCACTATAATAACCTTCTCTTGTCTTATATCCCTGATGCAAGAAGAAATCTATTGTTTTCTTATCTTCACTATCAATCCCTAAGTATAATTTTGCCGGAGCAGAAAAATTTATCTGTAATTCCCTTTCTCCCTTCTCCTTTACAATCTTCTCTGTTCTTTCCAGCAATTTCGCTCCTATTCCTTTATTCTGATATTCCTTTCTCACTCCCAAAGAATGGAGATAGCCTATCTCTTTATCCTTAGAGATATGGACGGCAAAACCGACTGCCTTCTTTTCTATGATGACAACCGATGTTTCCTTAAAGGAAAAATAAGGATTTTCTATTACCTTTTCCCTGAAGAAATCAGGGGTAATCTTACGATACCATTTACCAGAGAAAAGAGCATTTAATATTTCTACGATAGAAGCGATATCCTCTTTTTCCATATTTCTATCCTCTACTTTCATTTTGTTCAGTTTCCTTTTTAATTATTTTAATTTGCCATATTTCACAAAAGTATCAAACATTATTCGTTTCCTTTCTTCTGTAACACCAATAGCTTCTCCCTTGCCATAATCACTGACAATAAAACCTCCTTTAGGCGTACCCCATTTATCAAGCAATAATTTTGCTTCATGCCTAATTTCCTCTGGAGTACCACAAGGGAGTGTTTTTTGGATATCAACTAAACTAACAAAACAAATTCTTCCCCTAAATTTTTCCCCTACTTCTTCGATACCCAAGAGAGTTGGCTGCTGTAAATTAATAGCATCCAGTCCAATTTCAATAAATTCATCAATAAAATTATTTACTTTACCACAGCTATGAAGAATTGCATGCATTCCTGTTTTATGAATCTCATCAAAAACTTTTTTATACCTAAATTTAAAAAACTTACGCCAAAGGGAAAGACTAATAATCGTCGCATTCTGGGTTCCCCAATCATCAGTCATCCAGAATCCATGGATTTTTTCCTTAAACTTACCTAAGTTCCTTACTATGCCAATTTGAAAATCAAGGATCCGGTCAGCTAATTTGTGTACTTCTCTTGGATGAAGATAAAAATCCTGAAGAATCTCCGTGAAGCCACGAAGCATATGCATTCTCTCAAATAAAGTATAACAACTACTACTCAAAACATATTTCTTATCTGCTTTTTCTAAAGCTTCTTCAATCTCATTAAATCTCTCTGGGATATTTGGATTGGGAAATTTGTAAGTTTTCATAACTTCCCAGTTCCTTAAAGGGTGCTGTTTTACTTGACCCATATTATTTGTTGTCTTGGTTCTTTCCCAGATACAATCCCATTCATCTTTTCCCTCTCCAGTAATATGCCTTTCACCTTCTAATGGTTTATATCCAACTCCATAAAAGTCAGAGAACCAAGGGAAATTCATGGGCACTCTTTCTGGGGATTTAAATTCTATAGCTCGCTTTACCATCTCATAGCTGGTCATATTTTTTATCCAACGGATATCTCCCGTATTCTTCTGCTACTTCAGATAAAACCCCAAGGTTTTCTGGAGGAACATGAGGAGATACTGAGCAGGAACTGCTCAAGATGTATCCTCCATCAGGGGCTCCTTCCTGAATCTTCTTTTTTGCTATTTCTTTTACCTCTTCCCTACTTAATTTTAGCAGAGTATGAGGGGAATCCAAATTTCCTTTAAGAAATATTTTATCTCCAACCCTCCTTTTTGCATCAGCCAATTCCATGTCACCAAGAGGAGGAGGGTCCATACATTCTAAACCATCTATTCCCGTTTCAGCGATTAACTCTAACCTATCGTTGATAAATCCACAGGTATGGTTGTAAATAATTATATTCTTTTTGTAGTTTTTTAAGGTTTGAATTAACTCTGTCTCAAAAGGGAAAGTAAACTTTTTGTACATCTCTCTGGAGATAAAACTACTTCCACCCCAGGGAGAAGATATGTCTATAGCCTCTATTCCTGTATCTATTATTGCTTTGCCCCAGTTGATATAAAAAAATGTGTATTTTTCAAGGATTCTCAGGCAGATGTCTGGATCTTTAATTAAAGCCATCAGGGGTTCGGTTATGCCGAACTTTTCCACAAACAAGGTGAAAGGAGAAGCCAAAGAAGCGTGAATAGAGAGGTAGTCACCTGCCTCTTTCAAAAACATTTTATGAATGTCAGTAGTATGTTCTGGAACTTTCTCCCAGGTATTAATCGCCTCAATATCCACATCATACAGAGAGTCCGGTTTTTCTTTAATTAATGGCTGTGGGGATTCATCCCAAGGATATAATGCTTTTCTACCATTTTTAAAAGTAACAATCTCACCTTCAGGAGAATTTTCTATGCAAGAAATATCTTCTCTCCAATTTGGATTATTTCCGGTGTGGGTAGAATTGACAAGCAATCCATCGAATTTGTATCTTTTAATCAACTTCAAGTAGTTGCGCACCTCTGCTTCTCTGTTTAGATTTACCTCAACTGGAGAACAATCAGCATTTAAGACAATATGTCCAACACTAAGTTGGCACATCACAGGGACTCTATCCGGCTCTCCTTCAAGCATCGCTATTTTTACCCTTTCTTTCCCGGTCATTATTCTCAAAATTTATACTCTATTTTCCCTTTTGTTGCCCTGATAATTTTAACATTATTATTCCACTTTACCTTTAGTTTAAATGCAGAGGTTGATTCAACATAAATTTTAGGAGAATCAATTTTTCTCTTCCGCTTATGGCAAATGAGAGAAATTTTTTCATCACCTACTTTCAAATTTTTGATTCCATGTTCTTCTAATAGGGAAATTTCCCATTCTATCTCTTTAAATGGCCAATTTATCTCAATTCCAATAATATTTTCAATGAGCATACTTATTGGTCCTAAAGCCGACCATCCCCCAAACTCTTTTCTGCAAAGTGTATTCGGTTCTCTCTTCTTGTTTGTAGCAGGACGATTTAACTCGGGAGAATAACATTCCCAGATAGTATGTGGTCTAAAATTCTTATAAATTTCGCTCATCTTATCAATATGATTTATAGCTATCTCCCTGGCAATCTTTGAATATCCTCTTTCTTTCAAGCCTTTTATAACCATATAATTGGTAGGGACCCAGACGCCACCAAGCCAATAAGCTCCATATCTATCATAATTAGGGTTGTCATATGAAAGACTGGGAATTCTATGAGGGCGATTGAATTCATTACTATTTTCAAGGTGTTCTATAAGTTTCTCTGTTTTCTTTGTATCCGATATTTTGGCTAATATTGGCCAGAAGGAGGCTATTGTCTTTGTAGAAGAAAAATTCCCATCTTCAAATATATCAAAGTAAAAACCATCTCGTTCGCACCACATATATTTGTTGATTAAATTTTTTAATAAGGAATATTTTCTTTCATATTTTATCTTAATGTTATTTTCTTTGATTAGAGCAGCAACCTTAGAAATGTAATAGGCACTCAATGTCTGCTGAGCGGATAAGTCTATCCAGCAAAGTTGTCCACCTAATCCAGGGTAATTACACCTGGGAGAATTGTCCAAACCTGCAGAACCACAATCTTCAAACCAATATAATCCATTATCCCTTCTTCGGTTTCCATCAATCCACTTATCGTAATCAATTAAAATTGGCAGTATCTCAGGAAACCGACTATCATCAGCAGTAATTTTATAATATTCCCACTCTGCCCAGCTATATAGAGGAGGATTTATTCTCTCACCGTAAGCATCCTCTCCGGTATCTACCATATGAGCCATGCTGATATAGCCATCATATCTTTGAGTCTCATAAAAGTTATCTAAAGATTCTATCCCCGGAAAGATATGGGGAAGATACCTACAATAAAAAGACATAAAACAACTATCCCACTGCCAAACTTTATCAGGCATAGCGGCTTCATCCATATACTTAGGAGAAGGTAGTCCCTCTTTATAAAAAATATGCCTGGAAGAAATCTCCCAGGATTTATAGTATAACTCTATCCATTCTTGATGTTCACTTAAAACCGGCTCGGGGATCTCTTTTTGTAAGGATTTCTTTGATATCTCTCTCATTTATTCTGTTCCTTTCCAGGTAAATTGTCCGGTGGCAATGAGACCAAGATAAAGAATCTCAAAAGGGAAATCCCACCAGCAGGTAGTCACAATTCCTTCCCCTTTTTCTTTAATACATCTTCTTGAAAATTCTCTGATATTAGCCAGAGATCTATTATAATTGGGTAAATTGTAGTAATCATCCAAACAGTTTCCCAGGGTAGCTGGTCCTCCGATTACCTTATATCCTTTATCCTGATAAAATTTTACATAAGGGAAAGAAGTAATATATTTAGGGAAATCTTTTCCCAGATAATCCTTGAAAAGAGAAAGATAGTTTTCTCCTAAGTCTTTTTCCAAATCTATTGATTGGCTAAACTTTTCTAATACTTCTCCTTCTAAATTGGGAAGCCCTTCCTTCCATTCCTTATTCCACTTCTTATCGTAAACTACACCTCTATTAGCAGCTCTGGCTACCAAAATCGGGCTTTTCTCTTGAGTTGTCCAGTAATCCCAGTACATAATAACCGTTTCCTTATTCAGTTTATTTAATGTCTCGGGATAGTGACAAAGAATATCATCCCAGAGAATTGGGATTTTGCCTTGCTCTTTTACCCATTGGCAAACTTTATTGATGTAATTCACGTAGAGGCCGCCTTTTCCTATTTTCTCTACCTCTCTTTTACATTTTGGGCATTCACCTAAGTGCCTGGCTTCATCGGCTCCGATATGAAAATACTTCCCTTCTGGGTGTAATTTAAGCATTTCATCTGCCAATTCAGTGAAGAGTTTAAATGAATCAGGATTAAGGGGACAGAGTTGCCTACTCCCTTCTTTTCCTCCTTCTCTCAAATGGCTGTATTCTTCGTGGTTCAAAACATAGTTTAAATGTCCAAGGGATTGAAGGAGGGGGACAATCTCAATAAAGTTTTCTCTGGCTAATTTATCAAGTTGACTTATCTCTTCCATGGCAAGAGAATTGGAAGAGGAAATTAAAGGGTGTTTCTGAAATGGGAATCTATCCCCATATTCAATAAGGATTGCGCTTAACTTGAATTTAGCGGCAGTCTCTATTAATTCTTTAGCCTCTTTGAAACCCATCTGCCGCAGTCCATTAAAGTTAATATGAAAGCCTCTTATCTTTAAAGAAGGAGAATCTTCAATTTCTACCCGGGGAATCATGTCTCCATCCTTAAGTTGAAGTAATGTCTGTAAACAATAGAAAAATCCTCTTTCATCAGAAGCATTTATCTTTATCTTCTCTCTATTTATTTTCAGAATATATCCTTCTTTCTCAAGAGAAACTTTCTCTAAGAAGATTCTTTTAGCCCTGCCTTCGGGCAAAGAAAGTTCTTTCTGATATCTTTTTCCTATTTCTTCTAAGCCTTCTTCAATACTTAGCGAAAAGTCCTTTAGATTAATCCTTCCCTCCTTCCAGATAATCTTTTTAGGAGAAGGAATAAGATGAACATTTATTTTTTTCATTTAAGATTCTCCTCAGCTTTCTTGATAATCTTCATCAACTTTTCTTCGGTGGTTGAGCCGATATTTGACTCCTCCTCTTCTTTAAGAATTTTAATAGCAATATCCCTGGCATAATCAACATCTATCTTTTTATCTCCCTCTATCCAGGTATTCCAGGCTTCTCTTGAGAATATCTCTGGTTGCCATTGCTCCTTTCGGTAATGTTTCAGAGTGTGTTCAGTTCCCATAAAGGTTCCTCCTTGACCAACCTCTTTAATTACCTCAAAGGCTAAGGTCTCCTCATTCACTTCAAATCCCCGGACAAATCTTTTTAGAGCGCCATAATATTCATTATCAATCACCATCTGAACCGGAGAGACTACCTCATCTACAGAGAGATGACCGGCTCCCTCTATGCTCCTGCCCCCGGCAAGGATTAGAGGGATCGCGGTGAATCCTCTTTCCATTCCGGCTTCACAGGAAGGAAGTTTAGCCGCACAGGAGATGCTGGTTCCGCCTATTCTGCTTTTATAAAATTTAGCCATCTGAGCCAAAGCAAGAAGCATAAGAGAAAATTCTGGACGGCAGTGACAGGTCATCCCCCTGGCCATATCAAATATTCTGGGTTGGGTTACATTGATATGTTTGGAGTTATAAAAGATTCTACTGATGATGCTCTGGAATATTCCTTCGGCTACTCCCATACTTACTGCTCCGGCAATGGTTACCGGGGCAGTCCCTCCCTGGCTGAGAATATCCCCCATTGCCGCGGGAAGTCCTCTTTCCCAGAAATAAAGGAATATTTCGGCCGATTCCCTGACCAGTCTTAGAGGTGGAACTAAAAAAACACTTCCAGCAATATAGTCAGAAAGTTTCCCTCCCTTATCCTCCACCATAATCTCTCCCATCTCAATAAAATAGGGACAGAGCTTAGGGTTGAGGATACAACTGTATCTGATCGGGAAAGGCTTCATATATTTCCAGGCAAGCAAAGCGCAATAAAGCGTATTAACTTTCAGAGGAACATCATATGGGGTGCCAATGTAAGAGTGTGGTTTGTCTATGTTCTTTAATCTATTTGATAATTGGACAATTTGGGTAATCGTTTTCAGGGTTAGAGGTTCTGTTTTTCCTGTTTCCGGCTCCATATAGTTTAAAGAATAACCGGCTGAAAGCGTATGCAGTTCTTTAGAGGGCGGAGGGATTTCTTCCGAATCGGCAATAAACTTTTCTATAAACTGAGGAGAAAAGGTAACAATTTCTTCCGCTTCATTAACCTTTCCTCCAAATTCACCAAACATCCGCAGCATCTTCGGATGCCCTACCTTAAATCCAATTTCCGAGAGAATACGCAGAGCATTTTGATGAATAAGTTTTATTTCCTTTTCCGTCAAAACTTCATACTCAATATTTAGATTCATTTTCTTCTCCTGGTTTTTCATTCTCTTCTCATACACTGCCGAGCAATCTCTAACCACTTTAAAGGTTTATTTAACTTTCCTTTCATAATTCCATCAATTACAATATAAATAAGTCTATCCTTGGTTAAAGAAAATATTTCTTTTATCTGCGCTTCCATGTCTCCTGGATTTGCTTGAAAAATGTCTTTAGTGGATAACGTCCGTTTCTCAAAGATTACACCCGCAGGAACCCTTTTAACTGCTACTTCTAAATTTGTCCAGGGACTGATATGGAGTATTCGAAGATTCGGCAATTTTAGAATAATATCAAGGATAGAAGTGAGATTGCCGCAACTATGAAATAGAATACCCTTAAAAATTTTAGCAATTTTACTTTCATAAGGAAAGATAAGTTCCTGATAAATTTTTGGAGAAAAAACATTGCAATCCACCTCATCTTCAGAAAATTGAGTGGAAGTCTCTTTTGTAGAAATACCTATCGCTTCAGATTTTTCCTTTTCGTATTTCAATCTTGACTCGGTAACAAATTCCATTAATCTATGGATAAAGAGTTTATCCTCGGCTAATGCCATTAAGATGTTACTATATCCATAAACATTACAAGCGCAGGCAAACGGTCCCCATAAAGACTGTTCCTCCGGGATGGTATAACGAACAGGGATCTCTCCCTCTACGATTTCGTTAAATTCTTTAAGAGTTTTTTCTTTATCTTCTTCATATTTTTCTTTATTAAAGTTTAAAAGAGGTAGTTTATCCAAATCTTTCTTTGCTTTAATCAAGGGAGGAAGTTGCCAGCTATCATTTTTAAAATCAAAGGAATATTTTGCCCCAAATGGTGTAATTGTTGGAGTCCAGGTTGGTGCAGTATTGACATCCGGAGTAATTATAGTATCATCTGGGACATTTTGATAGTAAAATATTTTTTGTTTCAGTTGAAATTCTATCGCTACTTCTGGTTTTACATCAAAGACTAAATCTTTCAAATTATATTCTAAGGTTTTTGCCCACCATACAGGGTCCATACTCACTCTTACTGGTATCTTCTTTACCAATTCACCTTTATTAACTCTCTTCCACAAAGAGGACAATTTCTCATATCTTTCATCCTGACATATCTCCTTAACCTCTTTAATTAATACTGGAATATTATCTTTATTCACAGTTTATATTCCTTAAACTCATTCTCGCAAGGATTTCCAGAAGCAATTAAAGCTCTTTTCTCTTTGGGAATGAAGATAGCAGCAAAGTGTGTCCTGGCTGTATCTCCTCTATCAGGATGACGGCAAATAGCACCTGCTCCTGGTTTTTCGTGGTTTCTCAATATTTTCTTCATCTCTTCTACGGTATGAGGAATCCTTTCCTCTTTTAATACTTTTTGCAGATAAGCATATCTAACCTTTGATTCCCTCAGATCTTCTTTACCTCGTGTAAAATTATATTTTACTAATTCTTCATCAAGAAAATGATTGGTATTCCAGAGGACACCATCCTCTATTCTTCTTATCGCTTGTTTATCATAACATTTCTCTACCACTACCGCATCACCTTTAGAATCAGCAAGAAAGATATTTAGACCTTTTCCTGCCATAGGATATTTTGCTAAAACTCTATTCCTTCTTCAACGGTTGAACACTTTTGGAGTAAAGGACGGGGCATTACAAGACAGGGAATTCCCCTTCCATCCTGACCACTAATGGTAGAACTGGAAGATTGGCCACAGGAAAGGCCGATACTATTCACTCCTGCTTCTGTCCAGACCGTTCCTACATAGCAGAAATTAATAAAGGAAGGGTCTTTATCGGGATTGACAACTTCTAAAAGATAAAATGGAGATGAACAGTCTTCGGCATCTCCTGTTTTGCCGTGAATAGCACCCTGCTCTCCATTCACAAAGGCAAGGTTAGTGCACTGGAGTTTTATTACTCCCAATCCATGATAGAAGTTCAAGAGGAGTATATCTTCAAAATTCATCTTTGAGCCTCTGGATATTCCCTCTATTTCTTCTATTAAATCCGGAAAAGTGCTTTGGAGATTTTTAAACAGTTTGTAAAGCGTTCCTTCTTTCTTACAGTTCCATTTTTCTTTGATTGGCTTACAAATAGTGTCATAGGCCCGTCTTATCTCTTTAGCAAAAGTTTCTCCATGTTTTAAGCCTCTTTGATAAGGGGAACCTTGCAAGATAATCTCGGGCATCTTATCCATTTTTAAAGTTTATATTCTTTATATTCATTCTTACAGGGTAACCCATCGGCAAGAAGAATCTTTCCTTCATTGGGCAACATAATAACCGAGTAAGTGGTATTGGAATTACTTCCATCATTCTTATTGTGTCGGCAGACCGCACCTGGAATATTATGATTGCGAAGAATCTTTTTTATTCCTCCAATATTCAGAGGAACTTCTTTAAGGAGATCTTCAATATTTTTTTCTCTTGCTTTGGTAATATAGTAGCCTGCTCCTGTCCTTGGGAAAATTGCTTCCTTCATCTTTGCTGAATCAAAACCAACCGGAGCAAATATAGGTTCTTTATTACTTCTTCGAAACTCCTGGGGTTGGTGACTGTAGAGTCTGTCGATAACCACTCCTTCTCCACCTTTATCCAAGAAAC
>DAOVGU010000134.1 GCA_030672255.1 bacterium | reverse complement strand
CCTCCGGTTTAACAATTTGCGATATTTCATACTTATCTTTTTTCATGTGGTGGCCCTCCTGTGTATTTTTACTACACAGTCTATTATGCCACCACTGTTATTAAAATGCAAGCAAAATCCCGACTAATGTGCTACAGTCTCTCTTTATTCTTAGAATAAAAAAGAATTGTATCGTGGTTTCTTATCCAATTTTTGTCAGCAGTTTTGTAACCAGAAACCCACCCGATTCGCCATATTATTTCTCTTTGAAAATTTTCTCTCCTAAATATTTCGTCCATTAAAACTTTACAATAATGAACTTCATTGTAGTCTAATTGTACATAAATTGCTCCTTCTTTCGATAATAAATCTTTAGCTACTTCAAGTCTGTTCCGCATAAAAACTAACCAAGTTGAATGATTGAAGCTGTCATTATACTTAAATGTGTCATCTGTGCCGCCAGTGTTATACGGCGGATCAATATAAATTAGTTTCACTTTTCCGGCAAAGCGTTTTTTGAGGGAGTGGAGGGCTAAAAGATTGTTGCCTTTGATGACGAGATTGTCTTTAATGTCGCCGTTTTCATCAGTCCTAAATACGGGATTGCTTCGTCGGCTATCACCTCCTCGCAATGACAAAAGTGGATGTTCGCCATTTTTATCAATTCTTCTTGCGTTGGTAAAAACTTTTGGGTCAAAAAGACGGCTGATTTCATCCGGTGCCAGCGTCTCATTCCAGAAAATTTCATTACGCTTTTGGTCTTCTTTGGTCATACCACCTTCTAAAACACAATCCTTGTAGGGCCAAGAAAGCACCACTTCTTTTTTCTCGCTTAAATAATCATCTCCCAGAGTTAAACCAATCTTATTTTTAAAAGCGGTATAAGAGTCCGGCAAAAATTGCTTGTTGGAAACAAAACGGATAAATTTATCCTTGTCAAAAATCAGTGTTCCATCCACATCGGCAAAAAACACTTTTTTCATCTCTTTATCAGACAAAAGGAGTTTAATGAGGTCTTTGTCTAACTTTAAAGCAAGCTCAATAATTTTATTCTTCAAAAGCTCGCCTTCGCTGACCAAACGCTCATCTTTTTGAAGCAATAATTTTAAATTGTCTAATAAGTTTTCCATAATTTTATTTAGGTTAACCTTTTTTCACTCAATGAATTGAGCAACTGCTACTACAGGCAAAGTAAACTTTGCCACTACAACTTCTTAAATATTCTTCTTTCTTATTTGTTCTACGCACAAGCTGCAAACAGTCCTTAAGTTCGCAAAGCACTCATTTTTGGGAATTTTCCAATGCCCATTTAGCACATGTACACAAACCATTACCAAGTTACTGTTCATAAATCTCATTTATAGGTTATGTTGAGTTGATGAAAAAGCTGCCGATTCTGTTGCTTGCGAATGAAATCTCTCAAATCTGCTTCATTTGCTTTCTCAGCGTTGGAAGTTCTTCTTTGATAATATGCCATATAATTTTAAAATCCACACCAAAATACTCATGAATAATTCTATTCCTGAGTCCAGCGATGCCCTTCCAATATACATTTTGATACCTATCTTTTATGTTTTTCGGTATATTTTTGGAAGCTTCACCAATTATTTCTAAATTTCTCACTACCGCATCAATTGTTTTAGCATCATTCTTAAAATCATTAAACTCCATATTTTCAATATACCTTTCAATCTTTCCAATGCATTCTGAGATATCTTCAACAAATAATTTCCAGTCTCTTTTAGACATAAATTAAGTCCTTCTCTATATATTTCCATCTATTAGGTTTAATTGCTCCCTTAGAGACCAAATCAACTTTCATTCCTAAAATAGTTTCTAAGAACTCTGCCAGTTCAATAAACTCAAGTCCAATAGTAGCTTCCTTAAAATCCACCAAAATGTCAAGATCGCTCTTCTCGTTTTGATCTCCTCTAACATATGAGCCAAAAATACCTATCTCTTCAACTTTGTACTTTTCTTTCAATTCCTCCCTGTGCTGGGCCAAAATATTCTCTATCTTCCTACGTGTTTTCTTTACCATCCTTTTACCTTTGCAAAGGCACCCTTCTTCTAACCATTTATCAATATCTTCTCTTTTAAATCGCCAGAAATGACTGATCTTGAGAGCAGGGATTTTCCCCTGGTTGGCCCAGGTGTAAATGGTGGATTCTTCAACCTTCAGGTATTCAGCCACATCCTCAACCGTCATTAATGAATCAGCCATAGTTTAATTCCCTTTTATTTTAGTCTATCCAATTCTGTTTTAGTGTAGCATAGTTTAGTTTGGATGTCAAATTGATGCATATTCCCTTATTTAATTTTTCCACCAAGGCGAGGAAATTCCCTGAAGCGTGCCTTGTTACCTCCTCGCGCCCCTCTGTATCTCCCCAGAGGGGAGAACATTAAAAAAAACAAGGATGAGCGAGGGTGCCAGTGCGACGAATAAGGAGCACTGTTTGGCACACCCGCCGAGATGGGAGGCGGGCCGGACGGAGCGAGAGTGCAGTCAGCCTCGCTGGGGCTGACAAATGTGCCGCTGAAGGAAACCTCCGAGCCTACTTATCTTATCTTGGAAAGGTTAAAGGGGAAGGACAAAACTTTTTCTTCCGTAGAGCCCCACCTCTCATTCTCTTCTTTAGGAATGGTTACAATTAAGGTTATCTTTGCTCTGGGCTCAATTTCAAGAGAGGAAAACTTATATTCGCAGATGGCGACATTTGTCTGTTCCCGATTGACATCGGCATACTGGTCATTCTGCAAAAAGATGGGTTTGATTATTCTTTCCCCATATTTCAGTATAGCGGTGCAATTTCTGGCAAAGCTCGGGGTATCGCCATAGAGGGTAACGACAAAATGAAAGATTCCCGAGTTTTCCTTTACGACCTTTTTGATCAGTGGAGAAGGAAGATTTATCCCACGGATTTCAGCATTTCTGGAGAGGAGGGCCAACCGATGGAAGGGGGTAAAAAGAACCGCAGAGCCCTTCCCATAGCCTAAATCGGAGCGCCATTCCTTCTGGAATTCAAAGAGATTAAGGTTTTTGCCCCTTCTCCCAACCTCAAGCGCCTCCTTTATCTGGTCTTCACTTAAAACTACTCTTTTTGGCGGTTTTTTTGAGCAACCTGCCAGAAGGGAGAGAAAAAGCGCTAAAACTGCTATTTCTAAAACAAGCTTTTTCATCTTATAGTTCTTCCCAGAGGAATAACTGCCTTTCATTAACTCTGCGATCTTCCCTTTGTTTCGTTGGGAAAAATTTTCCTGCGATGGTGATAAAGTTTCTCGCTTTTCTTACCATTACTTTTAATCTTCTTAAATCTGTCAAATCCTTTAATTTTGCCTTTTTTCGTACCTCAATGATTTTCTTTGCCCCAATTCTACCAATTCCCGGGACCCGCAGCAACTCCCTATAGTCGCTCTTATTAATCTCTATTGGGAAAAATTCCTGATGTGCAAAAGCCCAGGCAAGCTTGGGGTCATTATTTAAAGGGAGATTTCCTTTTTTAAATCTAAGTTCCTCAGGTTTAAAGAAGTAGTACTTTAGAAGAAAGCCTGCTTGATAGAGCCTCAGCTCACGGAGAAGGGGACAAGGTCTTGTGTCTTCCAGCGGTGTCTCCTCAACGGGAGAAAAGCTCTTGTAGTAGATTCTTCGCAGCCCATAATTTTGGTAAAGTTGATGAGATAGTTTTAAGATCTCCTGGTCACTTTCCCCGGCTGCTCCCACTACCAATTGGGTGGTAATTCCAGCTCTTACATCCTTTTTTCTCACCACATAAAAGATATCGCTTAATCCTTTTAGCAATTGATGATAGAAATTTTTCGTGGGAGAAAGCTTAACTAAATATCTTTCCTTTGGCGCCTCTAAATTTATGGAGAGCCGGTCGGCAAATTTTGCCGCCTCTTCAATCAATTTCCTATCTGCCCCGGGTAAAATCTTAAAATGGATGTAGCCAGGAAACGAATAGCGTTTACGAACCAATTTTAAGGTCTCCTGCATCCTCTCCTGACTGTAATTTGCATCCCTGAAGATAGCCGAGGAAAGAAAGAGTCCATCCACTGAACCTTTCTTATATTCTTCCATAAAGAGGCGGGCGAGTTCCTCCGGCTTAAATGAATAACGGGGAAAATTCCTGTCTTTCCGATTGGCACAGTAGAAACAATTTCCTTCGCAGATGTTTGTCTGCAGGACCTTAAAAAGCCGGGAGATTCTCCCTTTCTCGCCAACGGCAGGATAGATAAAGGAAGAGGCTTTTTCTTCAGAAAAGATCCCGGGATATCCACAGGCATCAAACCGAGAAAGCCCTCCTAAAATTTTAAGTTTGCTGGCTGAGTCCAGCCTCTTTGAAATATAAACCATCTTTTAGTTATAGGGGTCAGGTCTCAACATTTGACAACTCCAGATTTAGAGATTTTTTGAAATTATTTTAATATTACTACTTTTTAATACTGAATTGATATGAATTTCAAACCCATAAACATTTTGTCAAATGTTGAGACCTGACCCCTTTTGTTTTAAATATTTCTTCAGCTCTCTCTTGCTGTTTTTTACCCTTTCCTCAACTACCGCCTTCTCCAATTCACTCTTTACCCTTCCTACCTCTGGTCCGGGCTTTATCCCTAAAATCTCCATAATCTGATGACCATCCAGGGCCAACTTGAACCTGGCAGCTCTCCTTCTGCGATTGATCTCCTTGATTCTATTCTCTAACTCCAAAAGACGGGATCTGGCTTCCTCTACCTTTCTCCTGTTTTTGCTCGTTACATCGGAGGTGGCAAGGAGAAGAAGGCCTTTCCATTCCTTCCCCACCTCTCGCAGAAAGCGAAAGATTGCCCTTTCCGTCACATTTTTCCTGGTTAACCAGTGGGGATGGAGGTGATAGGCGATGATTTTACCAATTTTTTTGGTATCGGAAGCCGACAACTTTAATCTAAAGCCAACCGACTTCATCATCTTAGCTCCTAAATACTGGTGCCCGTAAAAGGTCCAGCCCTTCCCGGAGATGTATTTAGCGGTTTTTGGCTTGCCAATGTCGTGGAAAAGGGCGGCAAGCCTTAAAGTTCTATCCTTCTTCATTCTTGCCATATTATCAAGCACAATAAGGGTGTGGGCAAAAAGGTCCTTACATTGAGGATCATTCACATCTCTCAGAGCAGCAATCTTCGGTAAAACTATTTCTAACAGTTTAAATTCTTTCAATAATTCTATTCCTCTTGATGGTATTTTCGCATCGAGGATCAAAAGAATTTCATCGGCAATCCGCTCAGTACTCACAATCCCTATCCTTTCCCGATTCTCAATGATTGCTTTTTTAGTTTTTGGCTCAATCTGAAATTTCAGTTTGGTAGCAAAGCGGACCGCGCGAAGCATTCTTAAGGGGTCATCGTAAAATGTTTTTGCAGGGTTAGTTGGAGTGCGGATAATCTTTGCGCGGAGGTCGGCTCTTCCCCCAAATGAGTCAATAATCTCCTTTTCTCCCAATCTTCGGGCAAGACAGTTGATGGTGAAGTCGCGCCGTAAAAGGTCCTCGGATAAAGTGGCTGGAGAAACTTTAGGTTTACGGGAATCTTTGCGATAGCTTTCCTTTCTGGCGGTGGCAAATTCAATCGTTGTTTTCTCCATCCTTATCATCGCGGTGCCAAACCTCTGATAGGTTACCGGGGGAGGAATCTTTAAGGATTTTGCTACATTTTTTGCTAAAGATAGAGCGTCTCCTTCCACAACGATGTCGATATCATGGCAGACCCTCCTTAATATTTTGTCGCGGAGATACCCCCCTACCAGATAGGCAGCCCCCCCACCGGCACTGGTGAGGGGGTTAGCAATCTCAGCAATCTTATTGATGATTTCCTTTTCATTCATCTTTTGTAGAGTTGCTGTGAACAATCTCAAGAAGCCAATCTACTCGCATATTACTACTGAAGTGAGTTAACAGTCTAGTAGCGCAATTTAATTAAAGAGGCGGCAGAGATGATACCGGAGTCTGTGCCGAGTTTTGCCGGCACCACTTTTATATCCTTGGCTAAAAGGGGGAAGGCTCTTTTCTTAATTTGCTTATCTACTGCATCAAAAAGGACCTTTCCTGCCTGAGCGATACCGCCACCAATAATAATTATTTCTGGATTGAGCAGATTAACGAGCCCTGAAAACATCGTTCCTAAGTAAATACCAACCTTTTCCCAGATTTGTTTTGCTAATGAATCTCCCTTTTCGTAGGCATCGGAGATAATCTTTGGGGTAATGAGGGAAAGATCTCCTTTAACTAAGTCCTTAATTTTACTTTTTCTTCCCTTTTTAATTGCATCCTCAGCCATCTGGGAGATGTAGGCCGCGCCAACATAGCGTTCAATACAGCCGATATTTCCGCAGTTACATTTTGGTCCATCGTAGCAAATGGAGATATGACCAATCTCGGCGGCAGAAAGGCTGCTACCGCGAAAGAGCTTTCCATCTAGAACCATCCCTCCACCTAGGCCTGTTCCTAAGGTAATGCAGATAATGTTTTTATAGCCTTTTCCCGCACCATAAATGTATTCACCAGAGGTAATGGTATTGACATCATTCTCTACGACAACCAAAAGATGAAATTTATCCCGGAAAATCTTCCTTATCGGTAAATTATCCCAATCCGGTAAATTTGGCGCAGAGAATATCTTTCCCTCCTTATCAACGAGGCCCGGGGTGCCAATACCGATGCCTAAAATGTCCTTTTCTCCTTTCAGGGCAAAGCTAATTCCCTTCTCCATCTGAGAAAGGACTACCTTTCTCCCTTTCTCTCCCAAGGTTGGCAGTTGTTCCTTCTTTAAGATTTTTCCCTTCTCACTCACCAGGCCAACCTTAATGAATGTCCCACCCAAATCCAGCCCAACGATTGTCTTCATCTATACCCTCATAATGCTAACCAAGCTCTGCCACTACTGCTCTGTGACATTAATTCTTGCACTAAAAGACCACATAGGTAGCCGCAAGCTTTAGCTTGCGCAGGCTAAAGCCTGCGACTACCAGGATAACGGGATTAGACCAGGATTGCTAAAAATTTGTGTAACAGAGCACTACTATTCTGTAACACAAGTTTCAGCACATTCTGTCATTCCCGCAATCTGTAAGCGGGAATCCATTCCCCTTTTCCAAAGGGGTGGCAACGAAGTTGACGGGGTATTTTATTAGATTCCTGCTTCCGCAGGAATGACAAACTTGTTAAAATTAATGTCACAGAGTAATACTGACCCCGTATTTAATACGGGGGTAGTTGCCGTCCCTGCGGTGATTCCTGCTTTTGCAGGAAGGGATTGCTCGGCTTTGTTCAATAAGTGTAACATTGCCCTCTGACTGTGTCAACCCCGTTAGAAGTCCGTCCCGTGCACGGGACGGTAGTCGTCTCTGGCGACTTACTTCTAAACGGGGTCAAACGAGAAATTGACATTAAAGAAAAAGAGTAGTAGACTAAAGGGAAAAATGGAGGAATCACTTATGGAAAAATTTAATTATGCGCTGGCGAAGTTTCTGCCCTTTCAGGATAGCGAAGAATGTGCCCGGGTAAGGAAGATTAGGAAAGAAAATCTTTGTAAGCATTCCAACCCCGAATTTAAGATTAGAATCATTGAAAAACCAGAAGAGTTCTATCTGGAATTCGCTCTTGACATTGTGGAGAGAATCAAAAAAGCAAACGAATCCGACAAAAAAATTGTGGCAATCTTTCCCGTGGGTCCAATGCCGCAATACCCCATTGCCGCCTCCCTGATTAATCGCTTTAGAATCAGTTGCAAAAATCTTGTCTCCTTTAATATGGATGAGTATGCGAATGAGAGAGGGGAGAGCGCTCCCGTGGATTGGCCCGGTTCCTTTCAGAAAGCGATGCTGGAGGAATTTTTCTTAAGGATCGATGAGGATTTAAGGCCGCCTGAAAATCAGATACATTTTCCTACGACAGAGGTTCTTTCTTCCTACGGGAAAATGATTGAGGATTCCGGAGGGGCGGATATTGTCTACGGAGGTATTGGCTGGTGTGGGCATATTGCCTTCTGGGAAGCGCACCTTGGAGAAGAATTCGGTGATGATTTGGATGCCTATAAGAAAGCCGGGCCAAGGTGTGTGGAACTTCATCCAATGACAATTATGCAGAATGCTCTCCATTCCTTCTCCGGTGATTGGTCATGGGTTCCGCCGAAGGCAAATACTATTGGTCCAGCCCAAATCATTTCGGCAAAAGATAGAAGTTTCTGGCTTGATGGTGATCTCGGTGGAGGTATCTCCTGGCAGAGATTTATTGGACGACTTGCTGCGCACGGCCGGGTTAATACCCTTGTTCCTGGCTCCCTTCTGCAGACAGTTCCTGGAACCTATACAATCCTGGGTGGTGTGGCGGAGAATGTTGAGATTAAAATGAAATAAATTAGATTGCTTCGTCATTTCACTCCTCGCAATGACTTTCTCTTCTTGTCATTGCGAGACCGAAGGTCGTGGCAATCTCAAAACTTTGAAATTCCATACAATAAATTAGCGAGGCTAAAGGCCTCGCACTACATTTAGTTTATGTAGTGCGAACCTTTCAGGTTCGCTAACAGGAAATTCCTGTAGTTTAAGAAAATGGATTTAGGTAAAGAGAAATTTTCAGGATTTACCCTTCGTGCATTTATCACCGGCGCCTTTCTTTGCTTCTTGGTTGCTATAGCTGCCCAATATTCCATCAATATTGTCCATGGTTCCTACCTTGCCATTGACCATATGCCGGCGGCAGGAATATTTATCTTCTTTCTCTTTACCCTTCTGATCAATACAATTCTGCGAAAGTTAGGGATCGGCTTTTCTTCCGCAGAACAACTGCTGATCTATACGATGCTTATTGTCTGCAGTTCGGTGGTAACAATGGGTCTCGGTTCTCAAATCCTGCCGATGCTTGCTGCTCCTTTTTATTATGCTACTCCTGAGAATAGATGGGCACAAATCATCCAGCCCCATATCAAACCCTGGTTGGTCCCTCAGGGAGAAGAGAATATCAGATGTTTCTTTGAAGGCTTACCTAAAGGAGCATCCATCCCCTGGATGACCTGGATGAAACCACTTCTTGCCTGGCTTCCCTTTATTCTTGCCCTCTATTTAGTAATGATCTGTATTATGGTAATTCTTCGTAAACAATGGGTAGAGAAGGAAAGGTTAATCTTTCCTCTAACAAGACTTCCGCTGGAGATTGTAAAGGAAGAAGAGAAGAGTAAACCTGCCGCTCTTGCTCCCTTCTATCGAAACAGAATAATGTGGCTTGGTTTTGGGATTCCCTTTCTTATTGGCAGTATCAATGCTTTGCATCACTACTTTCACTTTGTCCCTTTAATAAATTTAGCTCAGTCCATCCCTATCTTCCGGCAGACAATAAATCTTATATTTCGCCTCAGTTTTCCCGTAATAGGACTTGCCTACTTAATTAATCTTGATGTTGCCTTTTCCCTCTGGTTCTTCAGTCTTTTATCCACTACCTTAAAAGGCATCTTCAATATTACCGGCATCAGCAGTCCTGAGAACTTAGGTATTACTGCCGCGGGAGATCCCATCTTTTGTCACTTAGGCACAGGTGCATTTTTGGTTTTTGTTCTCTATGGTCTCTGGATGGCCAAAGCTCATTTAAGAGATGTCTTTAGAAAAGCATTCAAAGGAGATAAAAAGATAGATGACTCCTCCGAGATACTTTCCTATCGGACAGCGG
>DAOVGU010000181.1 GCA_030672255.1 bacterium | reverse complement strand
AGGAGAGAAGAATTCTTGCCCCAGTTGTGGCATAGGTTCTTCTCTCTCTGAGAGCGCTAATCAATGATTTCCTGTCTAAATGTTTCAGCAATCCTGCCGTCATCCCACAACGATAACAAATGAGTTTTGCAAATGTATGGGGCACCTTACCCTGCCTTTTGGGATCTTCCGAGCAGAAACCGCAGTGGCCCTCATGGCAATCTCCACCACCGGTAAATCCCAGAAGGAATCCTTTCTTAAGCAACTCATCGGCAGAAGCAGAATGTCCCTCACGTAACGATTGGCAGGCTAAAGGGTTATCAGGGGAATCGCTGGCTCCCCACATAGAATATACCTCAAAAAATCTTTCAACCAAAGGTTGATGGAATTCCATAAAACCTTTAACCGAAGTATGCTTATGTGGACCTGCCACTACTGTTTTATCCTCCTTGAAGTATTCCCAGACGGTTTGAAGGATGCTCGTTGGTTGATACATACCACGAAACAGCTTAAGATAGTTTCTTGAGGTATAGATGTTCCGATGTCCCTGCTTTCCCGCCCACTCATATCCAATGAGGGTAATAAATTTCCCCGGGCTATTGCAGGAATTTGTCACATCCTGCATCCAGGACCATTCATTGTCGGAAAAGTAACAGGCATGGTCAGTTGCGGCAACAAAGTCCAAATGCCCTTCATCCCGGGTATGCCGATACAATTCAGGAAATCTGCCAGAACCATCACTCATCTCCGTATGACCATGGATTTCGCCCCAACAAATTTCATCTTCATTACTATCTGCAGGAAGAATCTCCAGGGGGTTGCTGGTTGCGATAGTTTTTGAACTTCCATCTAATGCTATTGCTCGATATATTCCAGGTTTTAAATTCGGCAAGGTAACTTCAAAGCGATGCTTATCCTTAAAATGTTTTGCCGGAGTTCCCAAAGATGTTCTTTTGCCATTACTTAGCAGAAGCAACCTTATATCTGTTGCTACCGGGCCAGAAGGAGGAACATTGCTATATCGGTCGCTAAAAACTCCAGATAGCATTATCTCTTTTCCCCTTTTCCGGCGACCGGGAAGAAAAAGGTGTAGCCTCTCTGCAGGTCCAGGGACAAATTCAACGATATGGCCATTTTCCTCTGCTAAACTAACAAAAACTTTTCGCTCATCTACCGCAACCGCCGCACTTAAAACGGGAAGTTTTGAATACCAGTATTTTCTATCGGTTTTATGAAAACAACAAGGGAAAATATAGGTAGTTGAGGTTCGATATTTAAGGCTAAAATTGCCAGCCGATGGAAGTCCTTGAGGAAGGTAGCAAATAATGTCATTTGCCTCATGGGACTCCTCTGAACCTATAATTGATTCAATCTGAATAGAATCATCACCCTCACACCAGAGAGCACCATTCTTATTCAGGTTTTTTGTCTGGGGCTGAGCAAAGCCACCCGGTAGGTAAAAACGAATTCTACTTTTAGGCGGGAGAGCTTTTGCTTCTGCAGAATAGCGAACAGTAAAGCAGGCTGGTTCTCCAACAATCAAACGAGATGGAGAAATCGTTGTCTTTCCTGCATCCTCTCGCGATATGCCCCATAACTCTTCTTCTACCCCTTTAATTTCACCGCTAATTTCCAAATCGGTTTGAGAGGTAACTACAAGGAAGGAATTAGTCGCTTCTTTTGGAGTCATACCTCTAATGCGCAGTTGACCAAAACCGCGAGGACTGCTAATTTCTGTAGTAACACCCATATCTAACCATCGTGGTGGGCCGGTAATTACTTTTTGAACCCTCAATTGAAGGTCATCAATTCTAAGAATAGGGTTTTCGGCCTCGGTCATCAACCATAAATGCCTTGGCTTTTCTTCTGGAGGCAGGAAAAAGACCATATCCAGAGTCTCTGAGCCGGGATAGAAGCTACAGTCCTTTAAAGCAAAAATCCTCTCATCCCTCATTTATATTATATACGTAACGCAATAAATATTTGCACATTCATTATGTAGGGGCTTGATTTATCAAGCCCGAAGAACGGGTTCAATGAATTGAACCCCTACAGAAAATATACGTAACTATTTACTACGCTCTATGTAATAACGGTTCAACAATTTCTGGGGCATACCTTCCGGAATGCCGATAGAGGTTATTTCTCCCCTTTGGTCTATAGTAGGGATTCACGTATTCCCAAACAATTTCCTTCTCCCGAAACCAGAAGAGAACCACAGGTTATAAAATCCATCTTTTTTTCTTTTTAATAATAATCCACTGGGGTTATTTTGCCTTTGTCCCAGAAGGAACCTCTTTTAGAAAGCAAAGAGCTATTGTGCTTCTCTAAGAGGGTGCAGGCCTTATAGATGGGGTCAAAGGAACTATCGGGAATGTATCTATTTCGCCACTGGGTTAATTTTTGCCTTAACTTGACCAAAACCCCTCCTTCCTTTTCCTTCAGGTCTATTCTCTCACAGGGATCATCCTTCAAATTATAAAGTTCCTCTGCTCCATCCAGGTTCCAGATGTATTCCCAATCGCCCTGAATCAAGGAGCGTCTCCCTAAACGAGGCTCTAAAAAATGGACATTCGACTCACAGACGATAAATTCTTTTTCTATTTCTTTTTTCGCTCCTTTCAAATAAGGAAGCAGATTCTCTCCCGGTAAATCAGGCCTTTTACTAATATTTAGGATTTCCAGGATAGTTCGGGTAGTATCTATCTGCTGCACATAGCCGCCTACCCTTCTCCCTGAAGCAAAAAACTGAGGACCCCAGAAGATAAGGGGCACATTGGTATCGGGAAAATGTATCCCTGGATGGCCATAAATCTTTTTTCCCTGGTGGATATCTCCTAAGTATTCTCCATGGTCGGAGGTAAAGACAATAACTGTCTCTTGGAGCAGATTTTCCTCCTTTAAACAGGAAAAGAGCTCTTGCAGAAGATCGTCTAAGTATCTTATCTCGCCATCATATAAATCAATAGCATCTTTTGCAATCTTTGGGTCTATATACAATGGGGCCATCTCCTTTTCCAATTCCTCGAGCTTGCCCCAGCCAGGGACATATTTATAGCCAGCAGGTGCTTCTTTGACTTCCAAGTCCCCCTCCTTCATCCTCCCCCTCGATACTCTCTCCTTCCCTTCCTCTCCCCTTGAGGGAGAGGATAAGAGGTGAGGGGGCTGGGGAGGAGATAGGTGGGGGTGTAACTTATGCTGAAATATATTCTTATATTCTTCTGGCTGGTTATAAGGGGTATGGGGATCCCAGTAGTGAAGAAAAAGGAAGAAATCTTCCTTTTTGTGCTCTCTTATCCAAGGGATATCTCTTTTGTTGACTTCTTTTCCTATCAAGTGAGAGGGTCTAAGTAGATCTCCACTTGAATTTATATAATACTCAAAGCCTCTTACCATATGTTTCATATGTCCCTGGAAATTTATCAGATTATCCAGGGCACAGGTAGTATAGTTACTTCCGTATTGAATCAGTTCCGGCAATGTAGGCCAGTCATCATCAAAATTTATCATATTGGGCAAATTATGTGGGGTAAAATAGAATCTGTGCTGAATCGCGGGAAGTCCGGTGAAAAGCGAGGTAAATCCCGGGCCGGTGGCCACAGCAGAGGCAAAGGAGTCCTCGAAAAGCACCCCCTCTTTGGCTAATTTATCTATGAAGGGGGAGGTTTTGCGGAAATACCCGTAACAGCTTAAATGGTCTCTTCTCAAGGTATCGGCAACAATAAATATCAGTTTCATGGTTTTTCTCCTTACCGTCAATTTTAAAGAAAGCTCTTTCCCGTGACTTCCTCATAAATAGCCAGAATATTCTCTAACGGAGTATCTACTTTTTTGTTTTTACCGGTTTATCCCGCCACGAGAGACGTGCTGACCATTGGGACTCAAAGTCCCAGAGCTCCCGGTGAAGTTTCCTCACTAAATCTTTTTTACCTTCGGTAAGATTCTTCTTCTCATAAGGGTCATTTTCTATATCGAACAACTCATTTGGTTTCTCCCCCCGATTATCGATAAATTTATACCTACCTTTACGGATTGAACCACGCAGGCAAAAACCCCCGCAGAAGGCAGACTCTCTTACTTCGGAAAGCTCATCTTTGAAAATTGGGACAAGGCTTTCTCCATCAAGGTTTTTACCCGGACCTTTTCCCTGAAAGGCACTTTCCCCCCTTCTTTCAGGCTGTCCAATATCCAGTAAACCCAGGATTGTTGGGGCAAAATCAACATTCTGCACAAGTGCTTTAGAACGTATGCCTGACTTGATAAGACCTGGTTTCCTGACAATAAAAACTATCCGAGCAAGTTCTTCGTAAACCGGTACCCCGTATTTTCTTATTGTTCCGTGTTCTCCAAAGGGTTCTCCATGGTCAGATATTATGAAAAGTAGTGTATCATCTAAAATTTGCTTCTCCTTAAGTTTTTTTACTACATTTCCCACCATTTCATCGGTATGCGTTACATCTCCCATATAGAGAGCAAGAATATGCTCTCGGTCCTTCTCCGTCATCCAGGATGAACTGGGACCTACCGGAAGCGGAATATAGCGTTCGGGTTTTTCCTTTTGATACATCGTATCATAGGGGGCTGAAGGGCACCAGGGCTCATGCGGCTCGAAAGTATCAATCCAGAGGAAAAATGGTTCTTTTGCCTCAGTTTCAAGCCACTCAATAGCTTTATCAAAGAGGAGTTCTGGACAGGCCTTTCCGTATTTTTCCAGGGCATAGAAACGATTACTCATTGTGTTGGGATAAAAATTCTTTTCCTTCTCTGAAGCTTCTGGTGGATAGTAACAGGAAGGAAAATCATATTTCTTTTCTGAGATAGCTTGATGGCACTTCCCTTCAGGGAACCATACGAATTCTTGGAACCCTCGGGCCATATCCTCTCCTGAAAATGGGGAATCTGAAAACGCTGCTGTCTGAAATCCTTTTTTCTGAAGTACTTCCGCAATATGCATATCGTAATTTCTTAAAGGACACCAGGGGCGATTAGTAAAGGTATAGTTTCCTGAGACAAGAGCGGTGCGAGATGGAATAGTTATCGGATATTCTGCTGTAGCCTGTTCGAAAAAGATTCCCTCGGAAGCAACCTTATCAATGTTTGGAG